>DASQVN010000257.1:0-3722 GCA_035640755.1 Rhodopila sp. | reverse complement strand
GAGCGCAGCTACCGTTGCTTTTGGGTGTGCAAGAGGTTTCCAAAACGCGCGGCTCCCTGATTCGGTGCGGCGCGTTTAACCAGACCGTGCCTGCTCGACCATCCCCGCCCGCGGTTCTGCAGCGGGAGAGCTTATGACTGGACGGGGCCGCTGGGATTAGTTCACGCAGCCGGCCTGTCAGATATAAGCGCGCACGCTTTGGTTGTGTTCTGATGTCAACGAAACCTGCTGAGACACATCGGAGCAGAGAATGTTCGCACCCAGTTCCTATCGCTGCTCCAGTCACCTTCCCCACAAATTATCTCCGCTGATTCGGACCGCCTCAAAAAGGCCGGCTTCCGCGCGGTTTTCGGGCTTGAGGCTGATACTTCCAATCCGGAACGAACGGCCGATTTTCTCTCCGATCCACATTCTGTCTCCGGAGCTTGGGGGTTGGCCGATTTACTCTACAAGCCTTTTGGCGAGCATGTTTAGTCGTTTAGCAAATTGCTGTCGCCGGAAAGTTCGAATCCCGTTCGCCCTGCATGCCCAGCGGAGAACCGGGGTTGAACCGTTTGTATCAGCCTCAGGCCGGGTCGCTTTGAGCAAAAGAGCCCTGAACACCGCCCCGCGCACGGCCGCTTTTGGCGTTGCCACATCAGCCTGTCGGTGGCCAACATCGCTCCGGAAGCAGTCACCTGCGGTGTAAATTTCTTGAGTTCCAAGAACGCCCGATCCTCGGCCCGGAAATCCCTGCCGCCTGACTCCCCGAAGGTCGCGGGTGCATTACGGCCGGTCGATCTCTTTGGGCGTGTGGATCAATCAGGATCTACCCAAACGTTTCGGCTGCGTGATCCTGTCGAATTGGACTCCGGCCTGTCATCCTCCGGCAGCACGAGAACGATCAACACCGCACTGATCATCGTGATAAACTCGAAGGCCTTCTGCTGACCGTTCCAGGTCGCCGACTGCCACATCGTGAACCATTCGCCGCCGATCGTGACGAAGCCCACCATGTACAGCAGTAATCCGACCGTCAGCCCAACGACGGCGAGCGTCCGGGCGCGCGTGAACCCGGCTGTCGCGATTGTGCCGAGGAGGCGCAGCGTGCCCAGCCAAAGCAGCACCGCCGCGCCGCCTTGCGTCGCGATAATCAACCAATAGACCGCCTGCTGGATCGCGGGATCAGTGATCGCGCGCCAGTGGAGCTTCGAGGCGGGAAAGGTCGTGTCCATCGACAGCACATGCTGCACGAACTGCCAATTGCTGCCATAATCGGTGACATTGCCAGCGGTGACGAGCGTGAAGAACAGCGCCACCGCCGCGACGAGCGTGACCTTGCACAATCGGACGATGATCATCAGCCCCTCCCTGAGACGCCGGCCTTTGTCAGGTGGGTATCATATCCGGGCCGCAGTGGTCATGCGGCGCGGCATTCTCACAGGTGTCCCTCGGGCATTGCCACGTTGACCAGCAACAGATCGAGTTGGCGTTATGAGCGCTGGTTGGCGGGCTTACCCCGCGTATTGGACAAACATCTCCTGTTGCCAAATCCGAAATGCTCGATCGATGCTCCGAGGTGAGGCGGATGAAGCTGACGGCGGCACCGTCAGTGGCTGATAGCTGGTGCGGCACCGTTACACGTGCAGGCTACCCGCAAAGGGCAAAGTGACTATGCAATCCTAAACAGGGGGAAATCATGTGCCGCCTCATTCTGCTTGCTGCGCTGCTTGCCTGGCTGAGCCCGGCCTTTGCCGCAGAGCCGGTGCTGACCTTGCACTTCGGTGACGAGACACGGCGCCTGACCGCTGCCGAGTTACTGGCCCGACCGGACGCGCAGAGCATCACCATGGCGGATCAGGATGCCTACAAGCGGCCTATGACCTATCGGGCCGTGCCGTTGCTGGCGCTGCTCCCCTCGGACGGGCGATTCGACGCACTGGAGGTTCGTGCCACTGATGGCTTTGCGGCACAGTTGCCGATAGTGTTGTTGCGGAGTGCGACGCGAGGCGGCGCGGTGCCCTGGCTGGCGATCGAGCCGCCAGACCATCCGTGGCCAATTCTACCCGGCAAGAATATGACCGCCGGCCCGTTCTATATCGTATGGCAGGAGCCAGAGCGCTCTGGCGTGGTACCGGAGCAATGGCCGTATGCAATCGCCGAGCTGGAGGGGGTGGAATCTCCTGCTCATCGCTGGCCACAGCTGCGGCTCAGCGCTGCCGTGCCGGCGGATGCGCCTGCCCGGCGCGGGCAGGAGGTATTCGTCACATTCTGCCTTGCTTGTCACCGTCTGGACGGCGGTGGCGCGGCAACGATGGGACCAGACCTCGGCCGGCCGATGAGCCCAACCCAGTATTTCACCGGGCCCGGCCTGCGCGCGCTGATCCGCGACCCGAAATCGGTGCGCACTTGGCCCGAGCAACGCATGCCAGGTTTCGATGCAGCGACGCTGCCGGACGCCGATCTCGAAGCAGTGGTCGCCTATCTAACCGCGAAGGCAACAGAATAGCGGGTTTGCGACTGCACGTGACCTAGAAAGGCCTGGCTCGCGCCGCCTCACGCGCCGCTGGCGCGAGAGGTGACAGACCCCTCTACGGTTGCCGCCCCAGGAAGTTCAGCGCCGGGCCGGGGCGGCGCGCAACTCGGCCTCCAGATCCGCAATGCGCCGCTGCACGCTTTGGCGAAGGGATGGGCTCGTGTGCGATTTCATTCCTGTCAGCGTCTGCTTCAACTCACGCAATAGCTTCTCCTTCTCGGAGGCCGACCGCTTGATCGGTTGGTTGTCGGAACGCTGGCCCTCAAATGCGCGCATGATATCTCCGTAGTTTGCGTGGCGCCCGGCGACTCGGGACAGGGCGCCGCAGCCTTCGCCGTTAGTGCCATCTGCGGAACGGCGGCTCAACCAGGAAGTCGGTCGGTTGCGGCAGCAGGCCCGGCAGGGCGCCGAGAATGGCTCATCGACCGACTGATGCTATCCTGCGGCCGAAGAGGGAGGACACACATCCACACGTGCCGTGTTTCGGCTGTAACGCATTTGTCTGGACGTGCCCCGGGGTCATGACCATGTAGGTGAAAGTGTGGTCTGCGTCGGCTCACTGCGATCTGGGTGACGGGCGCGGGTTCCCGCAGAAATCGCGGCCTACGCAAGGCCACTTGGCTTCAAGCGCGAGGAACATCAAGTGTCGAAGCAGCAGATACCGGCTTGCAAGATTGTGCGAGCAGCTGAGACAGCGAAGGGCAAGCAAGAGCTGTTCTACAACGTGGGCGTGTCGGCCGAATCGGTTGGCGCTCGTGGGATCCACATGCAGATCGTGACCATTCCGCCCGGTGCTAGGGCAAAGGCGCACAAGCACGAGGGACATGAGACGGCCATCTATGCGCTGCGCGGCGAATCCCATGTCTGGCATGGTGAGCAATTGGAACATCATTCCGTCGTGAGGCCAGGCGACTTCTTTTACATCCCGGCCAACGTGCCGCATCTCCCTTACAATCCGAGCGATACGGAGGAGGTCGTCGCGTTGATCGCACGCACCGACCCGAAGGAACAGGAGAGCGTCATTCTCCTTCCCCAATTAGACGGACTGCATTTCTGACAGGCGGCGGCGGGGTGTGAGCCGTTCGTAGCAGCGCACTGCCGCCTCTGTAGAAGGAGGGCGTCAGCGGCTGCGGTCATTCCGCACCAACCTGACTATCAACCCAGGGCATTGCCAAGTTAACCGCGGCTGGTGCAAGGAGGCGGGGCG
>DASQVN010000256.1:0-12308 GCA_035640755.1 Rhodopila sp. | reverse complement strand
GAATCGGGAGGCCGGGCTGGCCGTCGGCCTCGCCATCCTGGCGGGCTGGCTATGAAAGATCCGGCCGCGTTCATCCGTACCCATACCGTGCTGGGCACCGCCCGCCAGGTGCCCGAAATCCGGCTGCATCTGGCAGCCGAGATCACGCCGATCTGGCAGGCCAGCGAGGACTGGCTCACGGAGCGAAGCATCGATCCCCCATTCTGGGCCTTCGCCTGGCCTGGCGGGCAGACGCTGGCGCGGCATATCCTTGATCATCCGGCCCTGGTGCGCGGCAAACGTGTGCTCGATTTCGCTGCTGGCGGCGGGATTGCCGCGATCGCCTGCGCCCTGTCCGGGGCCGCAAAGGTCGAGGCCGCCGATATCGACCCCATGGCCACGGCGGCGATCATCTTGAACGCGGCCGCCAACGGCGTCGAAATAGCAGCGGCCGGCGATGTGGTCGGCCAGCCCGGCCGGTGGGACCTGATCCTGTGCGGCGACGTCTGCTACGAGGCGCCGATGACCAGCCACATCATGCCATGGCTTCGCGCCATGGCGCGGGACACCGCGGTGTGGATCGCCGACCCCGGCCGCACCTACCTGCCCAAGACCGGCCTGCGCCGCTTCGCCGAGTATTGCATCGAGACGACGCTGGAACTGGAGGACCGTACCAGCCGCGACGTCGTGCTCTACGAACTGGCGCCGGGCTGAGTGTTCCCCCGGTCGGCCGCCACCGGCAGCCAGATGCTCACCGTGGTGCCCTTGCCTTCCTCGCTGTCGATCAGCAATTGGCCGCGGTGACGGTTGACGATGTGCTTGACGATGGCGAGCCCGAGCCCAGTGCCGCCCATGGCGCGCGACCGCCCCTTGTTGACACGGTAGAATCGTTCCGTAAGGCGGGGCAGATGCTCCTTCGGGATGCCGGCCCCCTGGTCGGCGACGGCGATCGTAAGGCCGGGCCGTGAGGGCCCGGGCGGCCGGGGATGTGCCAAGCCGACCCTCAGGCCGATTGTGCCGCCGTCGCGGCCGTATTTCAGCGCGTTGTCGAGCAGGTTCTGCAGCACCTGCTCCAACTGGTCGGCATCGCCGCGCACAACGGGCAGGTCGTCCTCGACCGACAGCTCGAGCGTGACCTGATGCTCACGCAGCCGCGGCTCGAACCCGTCCGCGACACGCCGTGCAAGCGCGCCAAGGTCGAGCGGTTCCGACGGCGTCTGATGCTCCATCAGCTCGATGCGCGACAAGCTCAGCAGGTCATCGATCAACCGGTTCATCCGCGCCCCCTGCTCCGCCATGATGGCGAGGAAACGCTGCTGCGCCGGAGGGTCGTCGGCAGCGGGACCGCGCAGGGTCTCGATGAACCCGATCAGCGAGGAAAGCGGCGTGCGCAGCTCATGGCTGACATTGGCGACGAAGTCGGCACGCATCCGCTCTACCGCACGCTCCCTGGTCCGATCGGACAGGACCACCAGCAGTTCGCCGCCGTCGGCGAGCGGCGGATCAAGGCTGACGACCGTGGCCAGGATATCCCGTGGCACCGGCGCCCGCAGGCCGAGCTCGGCGGTCTGCGCCGCGTGGCTGCCGAGGGCGCGGCCGATGGCGTCGCGCAGCGCCGGGTTGCGCAGCACGGCGGGCAGATCATCGCCGAAGGCCAGCCGCGCCGCGGCGTTGCTGCGACGGACCGAGCGGTCGCGTGCCAGCACCAGCACCGGGTCGGGCAATTTCTCCAGGATCACCGTATCGGCGCGCCTGTATCGCTCCTGCAGCGCTGCCCGGGCGGCAAGGCGGCGGCACAGGCGCTCGATCTCCCGGCCGAGACCGCCCATCAGGGTGACGGCCTCGGTCAGGTTGGCGGGGCTTGGGCCGTCCGCGGCAATGCGGCGCAGCGCCTCGGTCAACACATCCTGGTCGCGGGCCCAAACCAGGGCGAAGATGCCGGCCGACAGCAAGCTGACGCAGATGCCGACCATCGCCGGCCAGAAATCCGCCCATTCCGCCACGGCCAGGAAGATCAGCGTCGCAACCGGCGCGCCGGCTAGACAAAAGACGATGCCGAGCCGCCGCATCGGCTCAGGGCTGGCCGTCCGTGAAGGCGATGCCGCGTGCGATCAGGCCGTCGATCGCCGCCGCGTCCAGCCCGGCTTCGGCCAGCACCTCCCGCGTATGCTGGCCGAGCCGCGGGGCGAAGTGCCCAGCTGGGGGCTGGGTCTCCGACCAGGTACTCGGCTCCCGCATGGTGCGGATACGGCCCTCGGACGGATGTTCCTGCCATTGGAAGAAGCCGGCATCGGTGAGATGCGGGTCCGCCAACAGCGACTCGAGCGTGTGCGGGCGCATGCAGGGAATGTCGTTGCGCTGCAAGAGGTCGAGCCATTCCTCTGTGGTGCGGTGGCGCAGCTCCTCGGCGAGCATTTCATACAGCACGTCGATATGGGCGGTGCGCGCGGTGATGTCGGCGAAGCGCGGATCGGCCTCCAGCAGGTGCGCTTTGCCGATCGCCTCGAAGAAGCGGCGCCACTGCCCGTCATTATAGGGCAGCACGGCGATGAACCCGTCCCTGGTGGCATAGGGACGGCGATGTGGCGAAAGCGTGCGTTTGTAGCCCGCCGGGCCGACGGGCGGATCAAATGTCTGGCCCTGCATGTGCTCGGCCAGCACGAACTGCGCCATGGTCTCGAACATCGGCACCTCGATCATCTGCCCGATGCCGGTGCGCGCCTTGACGAGCAGCCCGGCGAGCAGCGCGTTCGCCGCCGCGCCGCCGACGATCCGGTCGATCGCCGCCATCGGGATGAAGCGCGGCTGACCGGAGGAGCGCTGCAGCAGCATCGGGATGGCTGCCGCCGCCTGAATCAGGTCGTCATAGGCCGGGCGCCCGGCATAGCGCCCGGCGCTGCCGTAGCCGACCATGCTGACATAGACGATCCCCGGATTGACCCGGCGCACCGACTCGTACTCCAACCCAAGGCGCTGCAGCGCCGCCTGCCTTATATTAGAGGCGAACGCGTCCGCCGTTTCCGCCAGGCGCAGCACCGCGTCGCGCGCCTCGGGCTGCTTCAAATCGAGCGCGACGCTCCGCTTGCCGCGGCCGTTGTGCTGGAACGTGCCGCTCATGCCACGGTGCCGGGCGAGCCCGGTGTAGCGCGAGGAATCGCCGCCCGGCGCCTCCACCTTGATCACGTCGGCACCGTAATCCGCGACGATGCGGGTGCACCACGGCCCCATCTGCACCGTGGTCAGGTCGAGTACCCGGACCCCCGCCAGCGGACCGCTCATGGCCCAATGCTTCGCAGCGTCGGGATGATGAATGCGTGTGCGGGCTGCTCTGGAGGCATGACGATCTCCCTTCGACGATCGCAGGGATCATCCGCCGCCACCAGCCTCGACACAAGAACGGGCTCGAAGCCTGCGCTCCAGGACCGGTCCTTCGTGGTGAAACGAGCGGGGATGCAGGCGCCGCCATCGTGTGAGGCTGGCCGTGCTTTCTCCACCACGAAGACACGAAGTCACGAAGGGGCTCACATCCGGACGCGCCTTGTGGCGCCTATCGGCGCCCGAACATGCGCTCCAGGTCGGCCTTCGACAGTTTCAGCACCGTCGGCCGGCCGTGACTGCAGGTGGCGGCGCGGGGGGTTGCCTCCATCCGGCGCAGCAGCGCGCCCATCTCGGCGGCCGAGAGCCTGCGGCCGGCGCGGATGCTGCCGTGGCAGGCGAGGCGGGCAATGATGGCGTCGAGCCGCGCCGACAGCACCGTCTGCTCGCCCAGTTCGGCGAGCTCGTCGGCGAGATCGCGCAGCAGCGGACCTGGTTCGGGCGCGCCAAGGGCGGCGGGGGTGGCGCGCACCAGCACCGCACCGGGGCCGAAGGGCTCCAGCTCCAGGCCGAGCTGTGCCAGGTCCGCGGCACGGGTGGTCAGACGGGCGACATCGGCGTGCGGCAGATCGATCACCGCGGGCAGCAGCAGGGGCTGGCTGCGCACACCGCCGTCGAGCATTTGCGCCTTGATCGCCTCGTGCGTCAGGCGCTCATGCGCGGCGTGCTGGTCGACCAGCACCAGCGAGCCGTCGGCGGCGACGGCAATAATATAAGTATCCAACACCTGGGCGACCGGTGCGCCCAGCGGGTAGTCGGCAGGCGCCTCACCTACCAGCGGGCCGACCGCGTCAACCTGCCGTGCCGCGGGGGCGCCGTGCAGCGGCAGTTGCGCCTCGGCGACACCCGCAAAGGAAGGGCGGGATGGCGCCGGGGCGAGCGACGTCAGGGCGAGTGGCGGCGGGATATCGGCCGGGCGGGCGGGCGCGCGCTGCCAGGGTGCCGACGCCCAGGATGTTGGCGCGGCAACCATCGGCACCACCGTGCCGGTGCCGACACCGAGCGCCCGGCGCAACGCGCCGATCACCACGCCGCGCACCGCGTCGGCATCCCGGAAGCGCAGTTCGGTCTTCGCCGGATGGACGTTTACGTCGAGGTCCTCGGGCGCCAGATCCAGATACAGCGCCACCACGGCATGCCGGCCGGGGGCGATCACGTCGCGGTAGGCGACCTTGACCGCGGTGCGCAGCACGGAATCGGCGACCGGGCGGCGATTGACGATCAACACCTGGCCGGCGGGGGTGATCCGGTGTTCCGACGGGGCGCAGGCATAGCCGCTGAGGCGGATGCCGTGACGCTCCTCCTCGACCGGCAGCAGGCCGGCCTTCGTTTCGGGGCCGAGCAGGGCGGCCACCCGCTCGGCGCGGTCCTGCGCCGGCACCTCGAACACCGGGCGGCCCTCGATCTCCAGGCGGAATGCGGCGTGCGGCGCCGACAGGGCCAGCCGGCGCACGACGGCCTCGACGTGGGAGGCCTCGGTGCGCGGGTTCTTCAGGAACTTGCGCCGAGCCGGGGTGGCGAAAAAGAGATCGCGCACCACCACCTGCGTCCCGGCGGGGGCGGCAGCGGGGGCGACCGGGGACACCGCTCCGCCTTCGACCGTGAGGCTGTTCGCGTGCTCGGCACCGGACGGGCGTGAGGTGATCCTGAGGCGCGCCGCAGCGCCGATGGACGGCAGGGCCTCGCCGCGAAAGCCGAGCGTGGTGATTCGCACCAGCGACTCGTCGGCGAGTTTCGAGGTGGCGTGGCGCAGCACGCACAGCGACAATTCATCCGCGGTCATGCCGCACCCGTTGTCGGCGACCTCCAGCCGGTCGATGCCGCCGCCGTCGAGGGATACGGCAATCCGCGTTGCGCCGGCGTCGAGCGCGTTCTCCACCAGCTCCTTCGCCGCCGCGGCCGGCCGCTCGATCACCTCGCCGGCGGCGATCCGGTTGACGGTGGCCTCGGACAGCAGCCGGATGCGGGACACGGTGCGTCAGGTGCCTGCGCGCAAGGCGAGGAACCGGTCGATCAGCGCGGTGGTGGAGGCATCGTGCGGGTGCCGCGCTGCCCCCCCCTCTGCCCCTCTGGCCGCCCCCTGGGGCGTCAGCTCGGGCAGGATGCCGCTGGCGAGCTGCTTGCCCAGCTCGACGCCCCACTGGTCGAAGCTGTCGATGCCCCAGATGCAGCCCTGCACCGCCACCTTGTGTTCGTAGAGCGCAATCAGCCGCCCGAGACTGAACGGGTCGAGGCGGCGGAACAGGATCGTGTTGGACGGCCGCTCGCCGAGCGCGACGCGGTGCGGCGCGATGGCGTCGATCTCGGCCGCGGAGGCGCCATGTGCCTGCATCTCGGCGCGGATCTCGGCCTCGGACCGGCCGCGCATCAGCGCCTCCGCCTGGGCGAAGGCGTTGGCCGCGAGCGCCCGGTGCGCCTCCGGCCGGTCATGATCGGCCATGGCGGCGAGGATGAAATCCACCGGCACCACCCGTGTGCCCTGGTGCACGAGCTGCATGAAGCTGTGCTGCGCGTTGGTCCCCGGCTCGCCGAACAGGATCGGGCAGGTGTCCCAGTGCACCGGAGCGCCCGACAGCATCACATGCTTGCCGTTCGATTCCATCTCGAGCTGCTGGAGGTGCGCCGGCAGGCGGCGCAGCCGGTCGTCATAGGCGAGGACGCATTGCGTCGCGCAGCCCAGCGCATTGACGTTCCAGATGCCGACCAGGCCGAGCAGTACCGGGAGGTTCTGGCGCAACGGTGCATCGCGGAAGTGCCGATCCATCGCCCAGGCGCCATCCAGCATCTGCTGGAATTTCTCCCAGCCCACCGCCAGCGGGATCACGAGGCCGACCGGCGACCAGAGCGAGTAGCGCCCGCCCACCCAGTCCTGGAAGGCGAACACCCGGTCCGGGTTGATGCCGAACGCCGCCACCGCGTTGAGGTTGGTCGAAAGGGCAGCAAAATGGCTGGCGACAGCCTGTTCGCCCAGCGCGCCAACAATCCAGGCGCGCGCCGCCTGGGCGTTCATTGCGGTTTCCAGCGTGGTGAAGGTCTTTGAGGCGACCAGCACCAGGGTGCGCGCCGGATCGAGCCCACGCGTGCAGTCCACGAAGGCGTGCCCATCGACATTGGAGAGGAAATGCGCGTGGAGTTTCTGGTCGGAGCGGCCGATGGTCAGCGCCTCGGTGGCGACGCGCGGGCCGAGGTCGGAGCCGCCGATGCCAATGGTCAGCACATCGGTGAAGCGCTCCCCGGTGGCGCCGCGCTGCGCGCCGCTGTGGACCGCTTCAACGAAGGCGCGCATCCGGTCACGCTCACGCGCGGCAAAGGCGGTGGCGTCTTCCGTCCCGCCCACCATCTGCGCCTGCAGCCCGGAGTCGCGCGGCGCGCGCAGCGCCATGTGCATCGCCGCGCGGTGCTCGGTCGCATTGACCTGTGCGCCGGCGAACAGGCGGCGGCGGAAATCGTCCAGACCACAGGATTCGGCGAGCGCAAACAATGCGTCCAACGCCGCATCGTCGATCGCCGATTTCGATACATCGAGCGAGAGATCGTCGAACGTGAAAGTGAATCGCTGGGCCCGGTGCGGATCGGCGGCAAACAGCGGCGTGATGCGCCGTCCGTCCGGCCGGTCGGCCAGTGCCCGGAGTCGCGCGAAGCCGGCGTCCCGCACAGCGGCGGCCCGCGATGGGTCCGCCCCTGATGCAACGCTGCCTGATGCAATACCTTGGGTTGCAATATTTTGGGTCATGCCGGGACTATAGGCCGCGGCGCGGCGCGATCAAAGCGCACGAACCGGTGTTCGCGCGCCGCTAGAGATAGCCAGTGCCTACAGATAGCCGGTGCCCGCGTGCTCGGCGAACTGGGCGGGGTCACCCTCCCAGACGATGCGGGCGTGTTCGAGCACGTAGACGCGGTCGGCGTGCGGCAGGGCAAAGGTGACGTTCTGCTCGCCCAGCAGGACGGTGATGTCAGTGGTCTGCCGCAGCGTCTCCATCGCCTTCGACAGCTGCTCCAGGATCACCGGGGCGAGGCCGAGGGTGGGTTCGTCCAGGATCAGCAGCTTCGGCTGCATCATCAGCGCGCGGGCGATCGCCAGCATCTGCTGCTCGCCGCCCGAGAGGGTCCGCGCCGTCTGGGACTGGCGGGCCTTCAGGATCGGGAACAGCTCGAACAGCCAGTCCAGTTGCCGCGCCGTCTGCGCCGGCGGCAGATGCTGGCCGCCGAGGTCGAGGTTTTCCCGCACCGACATGTCGCCGAACAACTCGCGGGTCTCCGGGCACTGCACGATGCCGGTACGCGCGATCGAAGCGGCGGTGCGGCCAGCGAGCGGTGCACCGCGCCACTCGATCGTGCCGCTATAGGGCAGCAGGCCGGAGATTGCGTTGAACAGCGTGGTCTTGCCCGCGCCGTTCAGCCCGACGACCGAGACGAACTCGCCGTCACCGACATGCAGCGACACGTCATCGAGTGCGGTGGCCTTACCATACAGCACACCGAGGTTGCGCACGTTCAGCAGCGGCGTGCGCCCCTTGCCCTCGCGCTCCGGGCGCGCCGCGGTGCGGATCTCACCGCCGAGATAGACGCGGCGGACGGTTTCATTGCGCATCACCTCATCGGCCGTGCCCTCGGCGACGCGCTCACCCAGGTACATGGCGAGCACCCGGTCGACCAGCGCGGCGACGCCCTTGACGTTGTGATCGACCAGCAGCACGGCGTGGCCGTCGGCGCGGAAGCTGGCGATCAGCCCGGAGAAGTCGGCGACCTCCGCCGCGGTCAGCCCGGCGAAGGGTTCATCGACCAGCACGACCTTGGGGTTGCGGGCGATCGCCATGGCCAGCTCCAGCCGGCGCAGGTCGGCAAATGGCAACGTGCGCGGCAGCCGGTCCATCACCCGGGCGAGCCCGACCCGCGCGGCGATCTCCCGCGCGCGCCGTGTCACGCCATGGTCGGTCGCCAGCATGAACAGTCTATCGGGCAGCAGCGCGAGCTTGATGTGCTCGAGAATGGTCTGACGCTGCAGCGGATGGCTATGCTGGAACACCAGGCCGACCCCCTGGCGGGCGATGCGATGGGTCGGCCAGCCGGCGACGTTGACGCCATCGACCCTGACTTCGCCGGCGTTCGGCCGCTCGATCCCCATGATGCATTTCATCACGGTGGATTTGCCGGAGCCGTTGGGGCCGATCAGGCCGAGAATTTCGCCGGCATTGACCGAGAAGCTGATGTCCTTGTTGGCGATGAGGCCGCCGAAGCGTTTGGTCAGGCCATTGACTTCCAGCAGCGCGCTCATCCGCGCCCCTCCGGATGAAGCAGGCGGCCGAGGAAGCCGCCGGGGAAGAACAGGATCACCACCAGGGCGATGGCCGAGACGACGAAGGTGGCCAGCTGGCCGAGGGGACGCAGCACCTCGCCGGCGGCGATCAGGAAGATCGCGCCCAGCGCGGCGCCGATGATGGTGCGGCGGCCGCCGAGGACGGCGGCGATGATGACGTTCACCCCGACCGCGATATCCACCACCGTGCCGACCGAGGCGGTGCCCAGGTAGAAGATCAACATTGCCCCGGCGAGGCCGGAGAAGAAGGCGCTGATGCAGAACGCGGCCAACTTGTGCTTGGCGACGTTGAAGCCCAGCGCCGCGGCCTCGACGGCGTCCTGCCCGCTCGCCTGAAGGATGAGCCCGACGGGTGAGCGCGACAGGCCGAACAGGATGGCGCCGCTGATCGTCATGAAACCCAGGGCGTAATAGTAATTGGTATGATCATCGATGGCGAGAACGTCCGGGAGATCAAGGCCGATTTCGCCGCCGGTGACGCCGGCGAACAGCACGAGCACGTTCTGCAGCAGGAGCACGGCGACCAGGGTCACAAGGCCAAAATAGGGGCCGGTGAGGCGCAGCGCGGGCACCGCCAGGACGACGCCAGCCACAACGGCGGCCAGGGCGCCGACCGCGAGACAGGCGGGGATCGGCCAGTTGTAGTAGTGGTTCAGCAATGCGGCGGCGTAGGCGCCGACGCCGGTGAGAAAGCTGGGGCCGAAATTGACCTCACCGGCGAAGCCGAACAGCAGGTCCCAGGCCATGCCAAACACGGCGTAATAATAGGCGAGCGTCAGCAGACCGAGAATGTAGCCGCCGGCGCCCAGTGGCAGCAGGGCGAGGACGATCAGGGCGGGGATGACCAGGAGCAGGGTGCGTTGCATGGCGTTACCTCCGCCCCAGCAGGCCTTGCGGCCGGACATACACGACCGCGACCAGCAGCAGCAGCACCGGGACGGTGCGGATCGAGGGAGAGACGAGGTAGGCAGTCACGGTTTCCAAGTAGCCGACGACGTAAGCCGCGATCAGGGAGCCGGAGACGCTGCCCAGGCCACCCAGCACGACGATGGAGAAGGCGCTCGCGGTCAGCGTGCCGGCATTGTCGGAGCTGACACCAAGAAAGGCGCCCAGCAGCACCCCGGCAATGCCGGCCAACACGCCATAGATCGCCCAGACCAGCAGGTAGACGCGTGACAACTCGAAGCCCAGCAGGGTGAGACCGCGCGGGTTCATCGAGGCGGCGAGCAGCGACTTGCCGGTGCGGGTGCGGTTCACCAGCAGCCAGAGCAGGCCGATGGCGGCCCAGGAGAGCACGGCGGTGAGGATTTCGTTCAGGGGCGTGCGGACGCCGAGGATGGGCACCACGCCCTCGATCAGCGGGCGCACGGTCTTGGGGTTGTTGGTGAACAGGTAGGCGATCGCCTCCTGCAGCATGATGCCCCAGAGCAGGGTGCCGGTGAGGACGAAGATTTCCTTCTCCTCGGGCGGGATGGCGCGCGAGTCCTGAATCGGGCGGACGATCACGCGATAGGTGAAGAAGGCGCAGGCCAGGGCGGCGGCGACGCCTGCGAGTGCGCCGAGATAGGGGCCGATGCCGAAGCCGGCGGCGACGGCCCAGGCGATGACGGCGGCCACCACCATGATCGCGCCGTGCGACAGGTTCAGCACACCGGAGACGCCGAAGATCAGGGTGAAGCCGGTGGCGCCAAGGGCGTAGAGGCTGCTGATCGCGAAGCCGTCGATCAGGATTTGCAGGGCTTGCATCGGGTGGGGGTGGTTCTTTGGGGCTGGGATGATGAGCGATGTCTGACTGCGGGCCGCACCCCCAGGGTCATAGCCGGGCTTGACCCGGCCATCTGCCACCGGACGGTGGCGCGGGCGCGAGAGGGCTGCTGGCTCACGGGTCTTGTCTCATGGTGGGGGCGTCCGGGCGGTGTGTGGCGCGGGCGGGGGGCGGATGGCCGGGTCAAGCCCGGCCATTACGGTTTGAGGGAGCCATGAAATCGGCGCTAGGCAGGGATCGACGACCTACTGCGGCAGCTTGACGAAGGACGGAAACACCATCTTGCCGGTGGCGACCTTCTCGGGCCAGACGGTGACCGGGTTGCCCTTCTGCCATTGCACCATCAGCCCGGTGATGTAGCCCTCGCCGATGCGCATGCCATGGGCGAAAGCATTGTCCTTGGGCAGGAAGGTGATGCGGCCGATGGTGCCGACATAATCGGTCTGCTCCATCGCCGCGACCATCTTGTCGGGGTCGGTGCTGCCGGCCTTCTTGATCGCATCGGCCCACATGAACACGTCGTCATAGGCCTGGTAGGCGGCGTAGCCCGGGATGTTGCCGTATTTCGCCTGATACGCCTTCGCGAACGGGATGGTCTTCGGCGTCACTGCAACATCCGGCGCGGCGACTTCGTTGAAAATGACACCATCGGTCGCACCGTTGGTATCCTTCCAGAAGGTGCTGCTGGTCGCCTGGCTGGAGACGCCATACATAGCCATAGGCACCTGCTGCTGCTGCCACTGCACCGTCGGCTGCACGCCGACATGGCTAATGCCGGTGACGATGACGTCTGGCTTTTCACCTTCGATCTTGTTGTAGATCGGCGTGAAGTCCGTGGTGTCGGGCGACAGGCGGATGTGATCCAGCACCTTCAGCCCGGCGTCGGGCAGGCACTTTTCGTATTCGGCATCCAGCGGGATGGTCCAGGCGGCATCCTCGCTCATGATGACCGAGGACTTCATCTTCAGGTCCTTGACCATCAGCGTCTTCGCGGCCTCGCAGACGATATCGGCGATCTGGGTGGAAGCCAGATAGCCGTGGAAGACATATTTCATATGATCGTAGTCGTCGTGCACGCGCTTGGTGATCTCGTTGCTGGCGGCACCGGGGGTGATCAGCGGCATGTGCAGGCGGCCGGCCCAAGGCTCGAGCGCCAGCACGACCTCACTGATATAGCTGGCGATGACCGCGGACACCTTGTCCTGCTGGGCGGCGCGCTGGAAGGCGCGCACGGCGTCGGAGGCGGAGTTGTGGTCGTCGTAGTCGACGATCTCGATCACGCGGCCGTTCACGCCGCCGGCCTTGTTGATCTCCTCGGCCGCCATCTTGGCAGCGTTGGGGATGCCAACCCCGCTGATCGCCGAGGTTTCCGCAATGACGCCAATCTTGATCGGATCGGCGGCATAGGCAGAAGGCATTCCCATTGTCAGGCCCCCCATCGTCAGGCCCAGTGCCGTACAAGCCAAGCCGATCCCAAGCGCAACCCGCATGGTCCGTTTCCTTCAATACAACTGCCGAGAACGCCGCCTTCGGCGCGGCGCGCGGAACATGCGCGAAACGTCACGACTGTGCAAGCCGCGTTCTCTCAAAAGCCGATCCAAACCAGTACAAAATAATGCACATAGTCCAACGTTTGCGCCGGCCGGCGATCGCGCGTGACCAATCGGCGTACTTGACCTATGAGGCAGGTCAGGAATGTTCGCATGATCCGCTTGCTGGCCCTGCTATGTTGTCTTCTGGTTGCCGTCATCGCCGGCGAGCTGCTGTTGTCTGGCGATCATCCGGCGAGCGGCGCAGCCGCCGCGGCGCCGCGGCCGGTCACGCCGTCGGCCGCCCCTGCCCCGCCTCCGAGCACCGCACGCACCCAATGGG
>DASQVN010000255.1:0-5692 GCA_035640755.1 Rhodopila sp. | reverse complement strand
CCCGAAGCGGGTGTAGGTCAGGATGATGTGGCCGACCAGCAGGAACAGCGCCAGGACGATGACGATCCAGGGGATCGACCAGATGGAGCGGGACCCCAGCGTCGTGATGAGGGACGGCACGGCGTAGGCGATCTGGCCGCGTACCAGCAGGGCGCAGATGCCGGCGGCGATCTGCAGCATGGCCAGCGTCATGATGAAGCTGGGGATGCCGATGCGGGTCAGGCCAAAGGCATTGACGGCGCCCAGGGCGATGCAGGCGGCGAGCGCGATCAGGATCGCGGCCCAGCCCGGCAGCGGCAGGTTGGCGATGTTGACGCCGGGGTCCTGAGTGGTGAACCAGGCGACGACGATGCCGGTGGCGTTGGCGATGCTGGCGACCGATAGGTCGATTTCCGCGCACAGGATGACGAAGGTCAGGCCAACGGCGATGATGCCGGTGACCGAAATCTGCGTCAGGATGTTCTGCAAATTGCCGAAGGTCAGAAAGGAGTCGCTGGCGAAGGCGAAGAACGCGACCAGCAGCAGCAAGGTCACGAACGGGGCGATGTTGCGCAACTGGCCGCGGAGGCGGGTGGCGAT
Source organism: Rhodopila sp. (assembly GCA_035640755.1). Taxonomy (GTDB): domain Bacteria; phylum Pseudomonadota; class Alphaproteobacteria; order Acetobacterales; family Acetobacteraceae; genus Rhodopila. The sequence continues at coordinate 5,113 of DASQVN010000255.1, read as the reverse complement.
GCCGGCGCGGGAAGATGTCTGGGACTCGGTCATGATGCTTCCAGCAGCCGGTCCTTGCTGACCGGTTCGTTGGCGAATTCGCGGACCACCCTGCCCTTCTTCATGATAAGAATACGATCGGCAACCGAGAGCACGGCCTCGGGTTCGGCGGAGACGACGATGATGGCGAGGCCCTGCTCGCGCAGGCCGCGGATGATCTTCACCACGTCATCCTTGGCGCCGACATCCATGCCGCGCGTCGGCTCACTCAGGACCAGCACCTTGGGCAGGTGGGTGAGCCATTTGGCGAGGGCGACCTTCTGCTGGTTGCCGCCCGAAAGGGTGCGCAGCGGGCGGCGCTCGTCCGGCGGGCGGATGTGCAGGCGGTCGATGTGATGGCGGGTGATGTCGCATTCGCGGGTGGGACGGAGCCAGAGGCGGTTGATGCGGTCAAGGATCGAGATCGTGACGTTCTTGTACACAGGCTCCGCGCCGAACAGCATCATGCGGCGGCTTTCCGGCAGGAAGGCGATGCCGGCCTTGCGGGCTCGGCTCGTGGAAGAGAGGCGGAGCGGCCGGCCGAGCAGCAGGGCGCGGCCGGAGGTGGGGCGGAGGCGGCCGAACAGGGCATGGGCGAGCTCCAACTGACCGGAGCCGAGGAAGCCGTAGATGCCCAGCACCTCTCCGGCGCGGGCGGTGAGAGTAACGTGCTGAAAGCTGCCTGGACGGGTCAGGTTTTCGACTTGCAGAACCGTTGGGGCATCGGCCGTTGAGCGGAGGGGGATGTCGGTCAGGTAGGATTCCTCCAGCTCGGCATGGCCTGCGCCGATCATGCGGTCGATGATCCAGCGCTTGTTCACCTGCGTGCAGGACTCGGTGGCAACAGCGTGGCCGTTGCGGAAGATGCTAACGCGGTCGCAGATGGCGAGCACGTCATCGAGGAAGTGGGAAATGAAGATGAAGCTGCGGCCTGCGTCCCGCAGCCGGCGCAGGACGCCGAACAGACGCTCGACCTCGGGGGGCGCCAAGGCGGAGGTGGGTTCATCGAGGATGATGATGCGGGCACCGGAGAACAGGACGCGGGCGATCTCCACGAGTTGCTGCAGGCCGAGGGAGAGCGAACCCATGCGGGTGCGCGGGTCGATGTCGAGGCCAAGGCTGGCGAGGTGGCGGGCTGCATCGCGGTTCATGCGGGCCCAGTCGATCAGGCCGGCGCGGGTGGTCGGCGCGGCGCCGAGGTGGACGTTCTCGGCCACTGTCAGCTCCGGCATGATGGCGAGTTCCTGGTGCACCATGCCGACACCGGCCTCGCGCGCGTCGCGGGGGGAGGCGAAGCGGACGAGGCGGCCGGCGACGTGCATTTCCCCGCTGTACGTGGTGTGGACGCCGGCGATGATCTTCATCAGCGTCGATTTGCCCGCGCCGTTCTCCCCGACCAGGCCATGGATCTCGCCGGCGGCGAGGGTGAAGTCCACGCCGCGCAGGGCGGCGACGCCGCCGAAGCTTTTCAAGATGCCGGACAGGGTGATGAGGTCCGGCGTGGCGGGGGATGGCACGCGGGTCAGATCAGGAAATGGTTTTCCATCCACATCATGCCGGGGGCATTGGCCTTGGTGACGACGGGGCCATCGACGATGATATTCTTGGGGATACCGCTCGATCCGGTCTTCTCACCCGAGACGATAGCCGCAACGCCGGCGATAACGGCGCCGCCGTGGATGCGGCAGGACGGGTTGCGCACGGTGGCCAGCATGCGGCCGTCACTGACCGCGGCCAGGGCGGGCGGCATGGCGTCGCAGCCGCCGATCTTGATGTCGGTACGCTGGTGCGCCTTCATCACGTTGTAGGCGGCGAGCGCCATGTCATCATTGTGGAAATAGGCCGCGCTGATCTTCGGGTACTTGGTCAGCAGGGTTTCCCAGATGCGGGCGACTTTTGTCACGTCCCAGTCGGCGGGCTGGCGGTCGAGGACCTCGATCTTCGGGTATTTCTTGATAACGGATTCGAAACCGCGGGCACGGCCCTGCGCGCCGGTGTGGCCGAGGGCGCCCTGGGTCATGATGATGGTGCCCTCGCCGCCGATCGCATCGACCAGGGCCTGCGTGACGGAGGCGCCCATGAACTCATTATCGGGCGCGAGGAAGCTGTGCACATTGATCGAATCGAGCGGGGCGATCAGCGTGTCCATGTCAATGACCGGGGTGCCAGCGTCGATCAGCTTGTTGACCGGGGCGGTCAGGGTGCCGATGCCAAAGGCCTGGATGGCGACGAAGTCCCATTTCTGGGATGCAAGATTGTCGACGGCCGCGCGCTGCTTCTGGGCAGCGAGCTCGCCGTCGAACCAGGTGACCTCGACGTTGAACAGCTTGCCCCAGTATTCGGCAGCCTGCTTGCCCTGGGCACACCAGGTGGCCTGAAGCCCGGCGTTGGAGAAGGCGGCCTTCAGCGGCCTCTCGGACCGTCCAGCGACCTTGGCCATCTCCTGCGCCAGCGCCGGATCGAGGCCGAATCCGGCCAGCGCCATGGCGGCACCGGCGGCAGAGCCCTGCAGGAAGTTTCTGCGGTTGGCCATTGGACCCCTCCCACTTCGTTGGGGGACCCCTCCCCCTTTGTTGGGGCGGGACGATACGGTGGCGTTTGCCACTCGGCAACCGGGGCCAGGATAAAAGCCTTGCAATCCTGTACCGTCGGGCCGATATACCGCTCGGCTTTCCGCGATTGCGTGATTGGCGGGTTCCGTGTGCGTTCTGTTGGGACCCGCGTATCCGGAAATTTCATCCGAAATCCGTTCGCCCCTGGTGATCACGCGGGGTGGCGAACCTGAAGGCGCCCGGCATTCCCCGGCGCTGGAGTCTACCTGACCTCGTGACTGACACCAATTTCGCGGCCCTCGGTCTTGCCGAACCGCTGTTGCGCGCGCTTGCGGCGCGGAAGTTTGTTTCTCCCACCCCTATTCAAGCTGAAGCCATCCCTGCCCTGCTCCAGGGGCGGGATTTGCTGGGCGTTGCCCAGACCGGCAGTGGCAAGACAGCTGCATTCACGCTGCCGATGCTGCAGCATCTTGCCGCACAGCATGTCCGGCCGGCGCCGTTCGTGACGCGCGGTCTGATCCTGGCGCCGACACGCGAGCTGGCGCTGCAGATCGATGAGACGGTGCGCGCGCTGTCCAGCCAAGTGCGGCTGCGGACCGTCGTGATCATCGGCGGGGCCAGCCGGTTCCGCCAGGTGGAAGCGATGCGGCGCGGCGCGGATATCGTGATCGGCACGCCGGGACGCGTGTGCGACCTGATGCAGACGCGCGAGCTGCAATTGGGCGCCGTCAGCCGGTTTGTGCTGGATGAGGCGGACCGAATGCTCGATCTGGGCTTCATCAAGGATATCAGGCGAATCGTTGCGGCGCTGCCGGCGCAGCGGCAGTCGGCCCTGTTCTCAGCCACCATGCCAGCGGAGGTCGCCAGCTTGGCAAACGGGCTGCTGCGCGAGCCGGTTCGGGTGGAGATCGCGCGCAAGGAAGAAACCGCGCCGAAGATCGACCAGTTCGTGCACCATGTCGCGCAGAGCGGCAAGCAGCCGTTGCTGTTGTCGCTGCTGGGTGATGCGGCGCTGTCGCGGGTGATCGTGTTCACCCGCACCAAGCACGGGGCCAACAAGGTGGCGGGCGTGCTGGAAAATGCCGGCGTCCAGGTGAACGCGATCCACGGCAACAAGAGCCAGTCGCAGCGGGAGCGCGCGTTGCGCGATTTCCGCACCGGGCGGGCACGAGTGCTGGTGGCGACCGACATTGCGGCGCGCGGCATCGACGTAACCGGCATATCGCATGTGATCAATTTCGACCTGCCGGCGGAACCGGAAAGCTATGTGCACCGCATCGGCCGCACGGCGCGGGCCGGGGCGGCGGGGGTTGCGATCTCCTTCTGTGATCCGGCGGAGCGGAGCACGTTGCGGGTGATTGAACGGCTGACCGGGGCGAAGCTGGCGGTGATCGGCGACGAGCCACAACAGGTGCCGCAGCAGCAGAAGCGGGCCGGGGCGCCTGGGCAGGCGAAGCGACGGCGCTTCCGGCCGAACAACGGCAACCGGAGCGGGATGCGTTCGGCCGCATAGTAGCGCGGCGGCACGGGTGGGGCCCGCGGGGCGGTTATGCCGCCTCGCGGGCCATGCGTTTGTGGAGCGGGAGATCCCACGCAGCTGCGTGAGTTCGATGTGGCAACGGGTGGGGCTCCGCCGTTAACAAGGCGCGATCGCTTGCGCTTTGTGGGTGCGCTGGACACTCTGGTGCGGGCGGCGCAACGAGGATCCACCGTATGAGCGACAAAGTGCTGGGTGTGCTGGGGGGCATGGGGCCGCTGGCCAGTGCGCAGTTCATGCTGCGGCTGACATTGCTGACCCCCGCCGAACGTGACCAGGACCATATACCCGCGATCCTCTGGTCCGATCCCCGGGTTCCGGACCGCACCGCGGCTCGGCGGGGCGAGGGGCCGGACCCCCTGCCCTGGCTGCTGCGCGGCATTCGCGGTCTGCGCGAAGCAGGCTGCGGGGCGATCGCGATTCCCTGCAACACAGCGCATGGGTGGTACGAGCAGATGGCAGCCGACGGCAAGCTGCCGATCCTGCACATCGTTGACGCCGCGGCGGCGGATTTGCGGCGGATGGGTGTCACCCACGGCACGATCGGGGTAATGGGCACGGCGGCGACCCTGGAGATGCGGCTTTACCAGGAACGGCTGGAGCGCCAAGGGTTCTCCTGCATTGCGCCGGAACCGGAGCAGATGGACCGGCTGGTGACGCCGGCGATTGCCGCGGTCAAGGCGAACCGGGTGGCCGAGGCATTTCATCCGCTGGCCGAGGTTGTGAACAGCCTCGCGGCGCGGGGTGCTTCGGCGGTGATCCTGGGGTGTACGGAGATTCCGCTGGGGATTCAGGCGGGGCCGGCGGATGCGTTGCGGGTGCCGGTGGTGGATACGATTGATGCGCTGGCCCGGGCGACGATTGCGTGGGCCCGGGGGTGAGTCGGGTCGCGTTGGGGCGGGCCTGGGGGGTGTGACGTTGTGGAACCGTCTAGGGGTGGATGGCCGGGTCGAGCCCGGCCATGACGATAGCGATAGAGTGGGCGGCCATGATGATAAGGTGAGGG
>DASQVN010000254.1:0-5012 GCA_035640755.1 Rhodopila sp. | reverse complement strand
CGGGTTTCGGGCATGAATGTCCTCCCAATGGCGTCGCGGCAGGTTGCCGTCGGGCGGCATGATAAGCCAGCTGCCGCGAAGGGCAACGCGCCCGGACCTCATTGTCAGATCGCGTGGCTCACGCGTTCCGACGATTCCGCCTCAAGTGATCCTGTTCTACCCCGCCGCCGCCACCGCCTTGCCGTTCGAGAGACGATAGATCCGGCTCAGCTTCTCCACCCCGGTCAGCCGGTGCGTGATCAGGATCACGGTGCGGCCGGACGCGGTCTCGTTCAAAGTCTCCAGAAACGCGCGCTCGGTTTCCGCGTCCAGCCCAGCACATGGTTCGTCGAGGATCAGGATCGGTGCCGGCGAGAGCAAGGCGCGCGCGAGCGCTAGCCGCCGGCCCTGGCCGCCGGAGAAACGTGTGCCGCCCTCACCCACCCAGGTATCGAGCTGCTCGGGCAGTCCGCGCACCACGTCGCCGATCCGCGCCGCATCGAGCGCCGCCCACAGCGCAGCGTCGTCCGCATCGGGCCGGGCGAGCAGCAGGTTGGCGCGGATGCTGTCGTCGAACAGGTGCGTTGCCTGGCCCAGCCAGCCGATGCGGCGGCGGACTTCGGCGGCAGGGAGCGTGGCGATGTCCACCCCGCCCAGCCGTACCTGCCCCGACCGCGGGGCCACCACCTTCAGGGTCAGTGCGGCGAGGGTGGATTTCCCGGCGCCCGAGGGGCCCAGAAGCGCTACCCGCGCCCCTTCCGGGATGTCCAGCGTCAGTCCGTCGAACACCAGCGGGCGGTCGGGCTGCCAGCGGAATTCCACGCCCTCAAACCGCAGATCGTTGCCGGACGGCATGGCGGCGGGATCGAGCGGGTCAGCCACCGGAACCGGCGCGTCCGCGGCGTCCAGCACCCGCTGCGCAGCCGCCGATGCGTGGCCGGCCAGGGCACCGGCGCGCGGCAAGCCGCCGACCGCCTCGAACGCGGCGATCACGAGGAACACAGCGGCAATCGCCGCGGCCGGGTCGGCCCCGGCTTCGATCAGCACCGCCAGCACGGCGAGCTGCGCACACAGGAGCGATCCGGCGCCGGCCATCGCGGTGCGCGTCGCCATGCTGCGCTGCGCCGAGAGCAGCGCGGCTTCGCGCGCCTGCACCCGCGCCAGCATGCGCCCTTCCGCCGCGAAGGCCCGCACTTCCCTGAGGCCGCTCAAGGCATCCAGCGCCGCCACCCGCAGCGCCCCTGCCTCCCGCGCCAGCCCCATCCCCGCTCGCCCTGACACGCGTGCGGCGAGCCAAGGCAGGACGAAGGCGGCGACGGCGAACAGGATGCCGATCACGGTCGCCAGTGCGGGTGCGCGATGGCCGATCAGAATGACCAATAGTGGCAGCAGGACCACCGCGCCGGCCAGCGGGAGCAGGATGCGCAGGTAAAGGCCGTCCAGGGCCTCGACATCGCCGACGAGCCGCGACAGCACGTCGCCGGCCTGGCGAAAGCCGAGGCCGCCGGCTGCGGTGCGCGCCAGGCGCCGGAAGAACCAGACCCGCAGGTCGGCCAGGGCGCGGAACGTGGCGCCGTGGGTGACCAGCCGTTCCAGATAGCGCAGCACGACGCGCGACACGCCGAGGCCTCGCAACGCCGCGGGCATTGCCACAGCGCCGGTCAGCATGGCCACCCCCAGTGTCGCGCCGGCAACCGCCATCAGCCCGACACCTGCGGCCAGCGCCGCCAGCGCCACCAGCAGGCCGAGCAGGAGCCAGAGCGTCTGGCGGCCCCACAGCACCATGATCCGCAGAAGGGGCTCTGCCATCACGCCGCACCCCGCGCCGAGATCGCACGGCCATGCCGCAGGTCGAGCCGTCGGCCGCCGAAGCCGTGTGCGGCCGAGGAGTGGCTGGCCAGGATCACCGTCCGCCCGATGGTCAGCCGGCGCAGGCTGTCCAGCACCTCCTGTTCGGTGGCCGGGTCCAGATGCGCCGTCGGCTCATCCAGCAGCAGCAGCGGCGCGTTCTTCAGATAGGCGCGGGCGATGGCGATGCGCTGCGCCTGCCCGCCGGACAGGCCGTAGCCGCCTTCGCCGATGTGGGTATCAAGCCCCTCCGGCAGCCGGGCGACGAAGGAGTCGAGCCGCGCGGCGGTGGCGGCGGCCTGCACCTCCTCGGGGCTCGCCTCGGGCCGGGCGAACAGGATGTTGTCGCGGATCGTACCGGCGAACAGCACAGGCCGCTGACCGATCCACGCCGTCAGCCGCGACAGCGCCGCCGGCACCAGGTCGGTGATATCGGCTCCGTTGATCGTCACCCGTCCGCTGTCGGGCCGCACGAAGCCGAGCAGGATTTCGATGACCGAGGATTTCCCGGCGCCCGAGGGTCCCGCCAGCACCAGGGTCTCGCCGGCCGCCACCTTGAAGGAGAGGTCATCCAGCGCCGGGCCGCGCGATGGGTCCCAGGTGAGGCGCACCCGGTCGAAGGCCACCGTCACGCCCTGTGCGGCGACGGTGCGGATCTTGCTCGGCGGCGTGGGCTCGGGCAACGGCGGCAGGTCGATCAGCGCTTCGGCCGCGCCGGTGGCGTGCAGCCGGTCCTGGTAGGCGGCCGAAAAGATGCGCAGCGGCGCAAAGAATTCCGGCGTGAGCAGCAGGGCGGCCAGGGCCGGCCACAGCACCGGGGCGTATCCGGCAGCGCCGGCGTCACGGATGTTGAAAAAGTAGTGGATCGCCAAGATCACCATGGCCAGGGCTGCGGCCAGGTCCAGCACGACCGAGGACAGGAATGCCACCCGCAGCACCCGCATCGTGCGGGCGCGCAACTCGTCTGCTGCCGCGGCCAGCGACAGCGCCTCGTCCTCGGTGCGGCCGTACAGCACGATGGTCGCGATCCCGCGCACGCGGTCCAGGAAGCGCGCCTGCAGCCGGGTCATCGCCAGGAACTGGCTGCGCGACGCCGCCGCGGCGCCCAGCCCGGCCAGCGCCATGCCGACCGGCACCAGCAGCCCACATCCCAGCAGCAGCAGTGCCGCCCACGGGTCGGCATACAGTACCGCGAGCAGCACCAGCACCGGCCCGGCCACAGCGAACAGCGCCGCCGGCACGTAGCGGGAGAACAGACCGTCCAGCGCCTCCACCCGGTCCACAACGATCGTCGCGAGGTCGCCCGAGTGGCGGGCGCGCAACAGCGCCGGGCCGGCATGGAGCAGCCGCGACAATGCGTCAGTGCGGAGGCGGCGGCGCGCGGCGGCGCCGGCGGCAAAGGCCGCACGCTCGGTTAGCAGAACGAGCCCGGCGCGCGCCAGCGCCAGCAGGCCGAAAATGACCAGCGCCCATGGACGGAGCACGCCGCCGAATGCGCCTGCCAGCACGGTTGCGGCTGCGAAGGCCTGCCCGATACCCAGCACGAGGCCGGTGACGTGCAGGAGCAGGACGGGGCGGGATGCGCGGTTGCCTGCGCGCTGTTCCTGCCGCAGCCAAGCGCGCGCTGCGGCTTTGGTCGGGTCTGCCGTTGCCATGCCGTGCGGCTTAACCCATTGTCGTCACGACCGCCAATGCGGGATATCCGCAGCGGCGGTTAAACTTGCACAATGGCGCGGAAAGCCCCGGCGGCGCCAAAAGCCGTGGCGGCGCGGAGAGACGTGGCGCCGGTCAGTACATCACATCGCCGCCGTTGGGCGACAGGGTGGCGCCGACGTAGAACCCGCCCTCCGGGCCGGCCAGCAGCAGGGCGGTGGCGGCGATCTCCTCGGGCCGGACGAACCGGTGCACAGGCAGCGCGTCGATGAATGCCCGCCGATCCGCCGGGTCCATCGTCGCCGTCAGATCGGTCTCGATCGGGCCCGGCGCAATGGCGTTGACCCGTACGCCTTGCGGCGCGGCCTCCCATGCCAGTGCCCTGGTCAGCCCGATGATGCCGGCCTTCACGGCCGAATATGGCGCCGAGTTGGGGGCGCCCTTCAGCCCACGCTGCGAGGCGACGTTGATGATGCAGCCGCTGCCCCGCGCCAACATGGCGGGAAACACCGCCTGGGCCATGAAGAACATGCCCTTCAGGTGCACGCCAACAATGCGGTCGAACTCCGCTTCGGTGTAGTCGGGGAACGGCTTGCGGATGTTCATCCCGGCGTTGTTGAACAGGATATCGACGGCGCCCCATTCCCGCGCCACGGCCTCGGCAAAGCCCCGCCCGGCCGCGATATCCGCCACGTCCACCGAACGGTGCATCGCGCGCCGGCCCAAGCCGCGGATTTCGTTGGTCACGATTTCGGCCTGGGCGTCATCGTCCAGGTGGCAGAATGCGATGTCCGCCCCTTCCCGTGCAAACAGCAGCGCCGTTGCCTTGCCGATGCCGCGCGATCCGCCGGTGATGAGGGCAACCTGGTTCCGCAGTTTCATGTCCCACTCCTTTCCCGGCGCGGATGCTGCCGCAGGCAGGTCACACCATCAAATCCGCCAGCTCGGTCATCGAGCGGACAAGGATGTCAGGCTGTTGCGGCCAGCGCCCGAACGGGCGGCGCCTGCGGTCGATGAACGCGGTGCGCATCCCCGCCGACTTGGCGCCGACGCAGTCGAACGCGTGGTTGGCGACGAACAGGATCTGCTGCATCGGCAGGCCGACCAGTTCAGCCGCCTTCGAGTAGGTTGCCACGTGCGGCTTGAACGAACCGGCCTCGGCGACCGAGATCACACAGTCAAACGGAATGCCGTGATATGGCTTCGCGGCCTCCAGCATGTCCGGGTCGCCGTTCGACAGCACGACCAGCGGGTAGCGCGTCTGCAGGCGCGCGAGCGCGCCCGGTACCTCGGGGAAGCAGCGCAGGCGTTCGATCGCGGCGACCAGGTCCTGCACCTCCTGCATCGTGTAGGCGATCCCGGCCCGTTCGAGCACGTGCGCCACCGACAGATGGCCGATCTCCCTGTAGGAGGTATGCCCACGGTGCAGCAACGCGTCGATCATCGAGTTCTCGAAATGCGTGCGCCGCCACCAGGTGACGAAGGAATTGGGATTGCCGTTCCAGCCCTTCGCCTGAAGGTATGGCGTCACG
>DASQVN010000253.1:0-5463 GCA_035640755.1 Rhodopila sp. | reverse complement strand
CGGCATCGCCTTCTCCGGGCACATGGATACGGTGCCCGACACCGGCTGGCAGGATGATCCCTTCGCCGCCGGCACCGACGCCGCCGGCACCCTGACCGGCCTGGGCAGCACCGACATGAAGGGCCCCATCGCCGCCGCCGTGATCGCCGCGCGTGGCCTGCCCGCCACGATCCCGATCACCCTGCTGCTCACCACCGATGAGGAAACCACCAAGCAGGGCGCCCGCGTCATCGCCAGCCGCTCCATCTTGGCCCGCGAGGCTCGGCTGAAGGGCATCCTGGTCGTCGAGCCGACCCGCATGCGCCCTGTCCGCGGCCACCGCAGCCACCTCGCCTTCACCTGCACCGCCACCGGTGTGCAGGCGCACAGCGCCACCGGCGAGGGTCATAACGCCAACTGGGACCTGATCCCCTTCCTGGCCGAGATGAAGGCGGTGTTCGAACGCCTCCGCACCGACTGCAGTCTGCAAGACCCCGCATACACCCCGCCGTTCAGCGACTTCAACCTGGTGATCGACAACCACGGCACCGCTGTGAACGTCACCGTCCCCCGCGCCACCGCGCAGATCAAGTTCCGCTACTCCGCCCGCATCGACCCCACGCCGATCCGCAACGCCGTCCAGGAGGCCGCGGCCCGCTACAACGTCGCCGTCACCGAGGCCGAGGAAGGCAGCCCCCCGGAACTACCACCCGACCATCCGTTGGTTTGCGCCTGCGAAACGGAAACCGCGCAGCTGGCCACCACCGCCCCGTTCGGCACCGACGCATCGATCCTGCAGTCCATCGCCCCTTGCGTCGTCTGCGGCCCGGGCGACATTGCGGCCGCCCACAAGCCCGGTGAAGCGGTCAGCCTGCCCGACCTGGCCGCCGCCGTCCCCGTCTTCCAGGCGATTGCCCGCAGGATGGCCGGCTGACCAGCTCGCCGGGGGCGCCGGGAGCGGCCGCAACGGCCGCAGGATTGCGCGGACGCGGTGCCGCCCCCAAGTGACATGGCCGTTGCATGAACAATGGACCACATTTCCGTTAGACATCCTTTCCCGACCGGTAAGGACGGGCGGCAACGCCTTGCCGCACGCTGTTCCTCCACCCCATCACACCTCAACCCGTCCCGCCTGAAATGGCCCCAGTTGAACCTGCCCCACTTGCATCTGCCCCAGCTGAACCTGAACGTCCGATGGACCTGATCAACAATCTGCGCACCTTCGTCCGCGTCGTCGAAACCGGCTCCTTCTCCGCGGTCGCGCGGGAAGGGGAGGCCAGCCAGTCCGCCGTCACCCGCCAGATCGCCCAGCTCGAATCCCATTTCGGCGTCCGCCTGCTTCACCGCACCACCCGTAAGCTCAGCCTGACCGATGAAGGGCTCGATCTCGTCACCCGCGCCCGGCACCTGCTTGAGGAAGCCGAGGAGCTTGAGGAACGCTTCGGCAAGAATGGCAGCAACCCGGTCGGCCTGGTGCGCATCGGCATGACGGTCGGCACCGCCATGCTGCTGACGCCCGAGATCCCCGCCCTGCTGCACCGCCATCCCGGCCTCGCGATCGACCTCGTGGTGAGCGAACGCCCCGATGACCTGGTGGCGGAACGCCTCGACATCGGCCTCCGCTTCGGTGCCTCCGAGGACAGCTCGATGGTCTCCCGCGGCCTCGCCGTGGTCGGCTCCGCCCCCGTTGCCGCGCCGAGCTATCTGGAGAAATACGGCGCCCCGACACATCCGCGCGACCTCGCCAATCATGTCTGTATCGTGCATGACATGGGTCCCGACAGCGCGCACTGGGTGTTCAACAGTGCCGACGGCCATGCGGTGGAGGTCGAGGTCTCGGCGTCGTTCCGTTCCAACAACGCGCTGGTGGTGCGCCAGGCCGCGGTGACCGGCTACGGCATCGCCATGCTGGGCGAGCCGTTGATCCTGAACGAAATCCGCGCCGGCCGGTTGTACCGCCTGCTGCCGGACTACACCGCGCGTGACCGCCAGGCCTTTCTGGTCTATCCGTCCCGCCGCTTCCTGCCGCAGCGCACCCGCGTCGTCATCGACTTCCTGGTGGAGCAGTTCCACACGACCGAAGCCCGCCTCCGCGACGGCCGCGCCTGGGGTGAGAACGAGTCGACGTGGCTGGTGTAGGTGGGCAGGGACCCGGCAAGACACTCTCTCCACCAGCACGGAGTGCCCGCCCTTGGCCGGGCGTGACCGGGCCATCCGGCAGTACCGGTGCAGCGCGGATGGCCACAACAAACGGTTCGGCGCTAAACCCCGCCCCAGACTTCCCGCGCCACCTCCACGCACCGCTCCAGCTTCGCCCACTGCTGGTCCTCGGTCAGCAGATTGCCCTCCTCGGTCGAGGCAAACCCGCATTGCGGCGACAGTGCCAACTGCTCCAGCGGCAGGTACTTCGCCGCCGCATCGATCCGCCGCTTCAGCTCGTCCTTGCTCTCGAGGTCGCCGGTCTTGCTGGTGATCAGCCCCAGCACGACGATCTTGTTCCCGCGCGGCACGAAGCGCAGCGGCTCGAACCCGCCGGCCCGCTCGGTGTCGTATTCCATGAAATACGCGTCCGAGTTGATCCGATTGAACAGCACCTCGGCCACCGGTTCGTACCCGCCGGTCGCGATGAAGGTGGAGCGGAAATTGCCCCGGCACAGGTGCATCGAGATCGTCATCCCCTCGGGCCGGCCGGCGATCGCCGTGTTCAGCATATCGGCATAAATGTCCAGCAGGTTCTCGACATGCTCGCCGCGCGCCTTCAGCATTGCGATCTGCTCGGGGTCACACAGATAGGCGATGTTCACCTCATCGAGCTGCAGATAGCGGCATCCAGCCGCCCCGAATGCCGCGACCGCCTTCCTGTAGGCTGCGGCCACATCGGCAAAGAACCCGTCGAGGTCGGGGTAGGTCGCCTTGTCGATCGCCTGCCGCCCGCCGCGGAAATGCAGCACCGATGGCGAGGGGATGGTCTGCTTCGGCACCGCCTGCCGCACATGCCCCGCGACATAGCGGAAATCATCGATCATCACCGGCTTTGACCAGCCGATCCGGCTGGTCACCCGCAGCATGTGGGTCAGCGGCACGCCGCCCTTGAACTGGATCTTCTGCTCCGGCTCATACAACTCGGCGCCATCCAGCCCCGAGACGAAGTCATAGTGCCAGTAGGCGCGCCGGTACTCGCCGTCGGTCGCCGCTCGCAGCCCGATCGATTCCTGCTTCGCGATCGCCTCGGCGATGCAGCGGTCTTCCACCTCCCGCAGCGCCTCGCGCGTCATCGCGCCGGCCTTCCACTTCGTCCGCGCCTCCTGCAACGGCTGCGGGCGCAGCAGGCTGCCGACATGGTCGGCACGGAACGGCGGCTGGTTGACGGGTTTGGGCATGGCCAGTTCCTCCCTGTCTTATCGCGGTCCCCGCGCGCGATCGTTCGAGGCGGTCACGTCGGAGAACGTGAATCGCCCGCTCACACATATTTCCGCGTCCAATCGCGCACCGCGCGCACCACGGCAAGAGGCTGCTCGGGGATCAGCGCATGGCTCGCCCCCGGGATCACCACCACGCTGACCCGGTCCGCCCCCAGATCCTGCCGGATCCCCTCCCGCGTTGCCGCCGGCCGCCAGGGATCGAGCTCCGCCTGGAGATCAAGCACCGGTGCCGATCCCGCCCCCCACCAGTCCTCCTGCCGTGTCGCCGCACTCGCCGCCCGCTGTGCCCTGGAGGCCTTGGGATGCCAGTTCCCGAGCCACGGCGTCGGGTCATGCCCCGGCGCAAAGAACGCCACCCGCAGTGCGTTCAGCCGCACGTCATCCGGCAGCGACGTATCGCTGCACTTTGCCAGCTCCTCCCGCAGCGCCGGGTTGGCCGATTTCGCCGCCGCGGCCGCCAGGATGACCCCCTTCACCAGGTGTGGGTGATCCGCCGCCACGCAGCGCCCGACCCACTGCCCGAACGCATGCCCGAGCACAAACGCCGGCGCCGCGTCCAGCCGCCGGATCACTTCGGCCACGTCGCGCGCATAGTCGTGCAGCGTCAGCCCATCGAGCGGCCCGGTGCTGCCGCACATGCCGCGCGGCTGCGGCCGCAGAACCCGGAACCCCTCGGCCACGAACCGCTCCGCGATGTCGTCGAAATCCTCCGAATCCCGCGACGACGAGGGCAGCAACACCAGCGGCTCTGCCGCCCCGCTCTCCCGCTGCCCGCTCTCCGGCTCATCAACGATCACGTCGATCGACACACCGTCGTACGCCACTGCCATGCGCCTGCGCTTGCTCATTCGGCAAATCCTCCCGCCGCCTTCGTCATGATGGCCGGCTCCCCGGCCCAAGGCCGGGACTATCCTCCATGAGTTTCCCGCCGCTGGCCGCCCCCTTCAAGCCGGCCAGCACGGCACCCCACCCCCCTCAGTACCCGCCCGGCAGCGCAATCACCGTCGGCGAGGCCGGCAGCGTCGCCCGCGACACCTCCAGCACCGGGCTGTCCCGCACATCGATCGCGTATTTCCCCCGCTCCAGCTCCAGGAACCGGTCCAGCACATCACGGGTGAAATAGTGCATCGGCAGCACCACCCGCGGCTGCAACTGATCGACCACCGCCGCGGCGTCCTCCTGGCTCATGGTCCAGATCCCGTCGACCGCCACCATCACCACATCCACATGCCCCAATGCACCGACATCCGCCGGCTGCAGCCGGTGATGCAGATGGCTCAAATGCGCGATGCACAGCCCGCCCGTCTCGAACACGAAAACCGAGTTGCCATACCGCTCCGTCCCTCCATCCCAGGTGCGAATGTTCGTCGGCAGGTTCGTCACGTGCATATCCCCCACCGTCACATCGATGTTCGGCACCTGCCCATTCTCTGCCCAGCCGTGCAGCACATGCGGGATCCGCGGATCAGGGTGCAGCGCGTAGTGCGTTGAGTGCGCATGGTTCATCGTCGCGACATCCGGCGGTTCATCCGGCACGTTGTAGCCGTTGTAGTCCGTTACCGCGCGCACCCCGCCCGGGGAGACGATCTCGAAGCTCGCATGCCCCAGGAAGCTGATCCGCACGGTCTCATCAGCGCCCGCCGTCAGCCAGATCTTCGATGGCCCCATCGCAATCGGCGCACAACCTGCCCAGCCGAGAGTCGGAGTGGAAAACAGGGCGAGCCAGATCACAAGCATCCGAGACATTCGCGCAGTTCCTACGAAGGTGCGTAGCACTCTCGCACACTTGGGTGTTCGCTGTGAGCGCCTCATCATGTGGCTGGGGCGTGTCTGTACAGGCTATGCCCGAATTGAACTACCACCAACCGGCAGCAAGGACCGACCTGACCGGAGACATTTGATACGATATGATTACGATAATACTATCATACGCTGTCAGGACAGTCTCCAAGGTCATCCCATCCTGTATTCGGCATGATAAGAAAGGCTGGACGACACTCGTGGCGGTGATGCGGCGCGTAAGTTCAGGATTGCAAAAACAAAGGACATCTGGGAATGAAGA
>DASQVN010000252.1:0-3334 GCA_035640755.1 Rhodopila sp. | reverse complement strand
TGTCGAACGCGATGTGCCCCGACTGCTGGTCAAATGTCACCGGCCGCCGGTGCTGGAAATGCTTGCAGAGTTGTGCCTTAGAGTTTCGCCAGGTACCGCTCCGCCTGCGTTGTTGCGACCTCCGCCACGCTGCGTGCCATCGGTGTCGACATCCCGTTCATCAGCTCCGCTCCACAACCTGCGCCGCCGCGTCCAGCGCAGCGGCGATCTCCTCGGCTGCCGCCCGGTCCAATGTCCCGCGCCGCAGCCGGAGCCTTAGCGCCAGCTTGAGATTCTCCATCCCCCGCAAGACCGGTGCCGGCACCGGCTCTGCCTCGCCCGAGCCGATGCGCGACAGCAGCGCATCGGCCGCGGCCCGGTTGGCCGCCAGGAACGCCTCTCCCTCGGCGGTGATCCGATATCGCTTGCGGCCGCTTTCCTCGGCCACGGCCGCCGCATACCCCATGTGCTCCAGCCAGGAGAGGGTAGGATAGACCACCCCGGGACTCGGCGTGTACGCGCCCCCCATCCGCTCCTCAATCGCCTTCATCAGCTCATACCCGTGCCGCGGCTGCTCGGCGATCATCGCCAGCGCCAGAAGACGCAGCTCGCCGTAATCGAACAGCCGCCCCCCACGCCGGCCCCCGCCATGCCGATGGTGATGATGATGCCCCCCGTGACGGCGCTCCGCCATGTCCTCGGGATAGGCAAACCGACGGTCCAACCCGTCTCGATGCCAATGTTTCACACCGCCGATATATATCGAGATATATCTGAATTGAAGATATATCTTTCCGCACAATCCCGCGTGCCCACAACTCCGTGTGCCGCCCGCACGCCATAACGCTCCGTCCCGGTGGCGCAGGCCTGCCTGACCATCGCGTCAACAGCGCCATCCGATTTGGTGCCCCCACGCAGCTCGGCTACCCTCCACCCCAACAGGAAAGGCCTACCGCATGCCCCAGTCGCGCCCCGCGCTCTCGCTCGTCGCCGTCCCCGGCCGCCGTCGCCGCACCATCGAACTCGCCCAGGAGATCGAGCACCGCGGCTTCGCCGGCATCTATTCCCCGAGCATGTTCGGCAATCTCTCGCTCTGCGAGGCACTGTCCTGGAACACCAGCCGCATCCCCTTCGGCACCGCGATCGCGCCGATCTATATGCGCACCGTCACCGACTTCGCCCAGAGCGCCGCGATGATGCACGAAATCTCCGGCGGCCGCTTCCGCCTCGGCATCGGCGTCGCGCACGGTCCGTCACACATCCGTATGGGCGTCACCCCAGGCAAGCCCCTCGGCGACATCCGCAACTTTGTCGAGCGCTTCCGCGCTCAGGAAGGTTTCGGTCCCTTGCCCCCCATCATCATCGCCGCGCTGCGGAAGAAAATGGTCGCCCTCGCCGGCGAAATCGCCGAGGGCGTGGTCTTCGCCAATGCCTCCCGCTCCCACATGGCCGCCTCGCTCGCGGCCCTGCCGGCCGAAAAGCGCGCCGATCCCGCGTTCTTCATCGGCAACATGATCCCGACCTGCATCAGCGATGATCTGGAAGCCGCCAAGGCCGTCAACCGCCGCACCCTGACCAGCTACGCCTTCCTGCCCAACTACCGGAACTATTGGAAGGAGGCCGGCTACGAGGAAGAGATGAACGCCATCGAGGCCGCCATCGCCGCGGGCCGCAACGACGACGTGCCGACATACCTCTCCGACCGCTGGCTCGCCGACAACACCCTGTTCGGCCCCGCCGCAAAGGTCCGCGACGGCATCGAAACCTGGCGCGACGCCGGCGTCCGGGACCCAATCATCGTCCCATCCTCCGCCGCCGGCAACCAATTGAAAGCGCTTGAGGAAGTCTTCGCCGCCTTCGAATAGGGCTACCACTCGGCCGCCACGACACCCGTCATGACAGGCGCCGATCCTCGGCTCAAGGCCGAGGACATGGGCCCGCCGCCCACGACCTGCAGCACGTGCGGTTGGGCACCCGCTGGCACTCGCCGGCCAGCGCCCGAACCGCCCTACGCCGCCATTTGCACCGTTGCTGCCCGCTCCGCGTCCAGCGTCGCGGCCACGGCGTGAACCACCGCGGCAATCCGAACCGCCGCCTGTACCTGCTCCGCCGTCAGCCCGTGCTGGCGCACCGCCTTCTCATGGCTCTCCATGCACATGCCGCAGCCATTGATCGCGGACACCGCCAGCGACCACAACTCGAACGTCGCCTTTTCGACCCCGGGCTTCGCCATCACGTTCATGCGCAGCTTCGCCGGCATGGTCGGATAGTCGCCGCCCACCAGGTGCGTGAACCGGTAGTACACGTTGTTCATCGCCATGATCGCCGCCGCCGCCTTTGCCGCCTCCAGCGCTGCGGCCGGCAGCTTCGGCCCGAATTCCGCGATCACCGCATCCGTCACCACAGGATTACGCGCCGCGATCGCCGAAGCGACGAACGTGCCCGCCCGCTGCTCCTCCGTCAGCGCCGGCTCCGCCGCCAGCGAGCCCAGATTGAGCCGCAGATCCTTCGCATAATCCGGCAGCGCCGCCTTCAGGGTTTCCAGTGACATCAAATCCCTCAACTCACCTCAATACACTGGAAGACCGCTTGGCCCTCCGCGATCAGTGTTCTCCGTGGTGGGTTTCTGCACCACGGAGAACCGCGAAAGCCGCTAAGCCGCCGGCCGCAGCACCTGCTCGCCCTTGTTCCAGTTGCATGGGCACAGCTCATCCGTCTGCAGCGCATCCAGCACCCGCAGCACCTCGGCCGGATTGCGTCCCACATTCAGGTCGTTCACCGCCGCGAACCGGATGATCCCATCGGGATCGACCACGAACGTCGCCCGCAGCGCCACCCCCTCATTCCGGTCGAGCACGCCCAGCGCCGCCGCCAGCTCACGCTTCACGTCCGCCAGCATCGGAATCGGCAGCGTGCGCAGATCGTCGTGATGCAGCCGCCAGTTCAGGTGCACATACTCGCTGTCGATCGAGACGCCATACACAACCGCATCGCGGTCGGCGAACTCGCCGGCCAGCTTGCCGAACGCCACGATCTCGGTCGGGCAGACAAACGTGAAGTCCTTCGGCCAGAAGAACACGATCTTCCACTTCCCCGCATCACTGCCCGAGGTGATGTCAGTGAACGCGGTATCCAGCTTCAGCCCCGCCGGGCCGCCCTTCACCGCCTTCAGTGCAAACGCAGGGAATGTGTCACCAACAGTCAGCATCCGGTCTGTACTCCATCAAATCCGTCCATACGAACGCCCCGCATATCGCACTGCAGCAAATCTTATGCAAATGAATGAAATCGAATGTTCTGATCGACTGAACCGATGACGATCCTCCCCAGCCCGCAGCAGCTCCGCTATCTCGTC
>DASQVN010000251.1:0-2569 GCA_035640755.1 Rhodopila sp. | reverse complement strand
CCTGCGGCTGCAGATCTGCCAGGGTTTCGATCAGTACGCCAACGTGCGGCCGACACGAGTTCTGCAGGGCGTGACCTCGCCGCTGCGTGATGTCGCCCCGGGCGACCTGGACTGGGTGATCGTGCGCGAAAACTCGGAGGGCGAATACGCCGGCCATGGCGGCCGCGCACATCGCGGACTCCCCGAGGAGGTCGCCACGGAAACGGCGATCTTCACCCGGCGCGGTGTCGAGCGGATCATGCGCTATGCATTTGAAACCGCCCGATCCCGCCCGCGCAAGCACCTGACGGTGGTCACCAAATCCAATGCACAGCGGCACGGCATGGTCTTCTGGGATGAGATCGCGGCCCTGGTCAGCCACGACTATAAGGACGTGACGTGGGACAAGGAACTGGTCGATGCCATGACAATGCGCATGGTGCGGCGCCCCCGGACCATCGACACCGTGGTCGCCACCAACCTGCACGCCGATATCCTGTCCGACCTCGCCGCCGCACTTGCCGGCTCCCTTGGCATTGCGCCGACCGGAAACATCGACCCGGAACGGCGCAGCCCGTCGATGTTCGAGCCGATCCACGGATCGGCGTTCGACATCACCGGCAAGGGCATCGCCAATCCGGTCGCCAGCTTCTGGACCGGCGCGATGATGCTGGAACACCTCGGCGAGAAGCCCGCGGCGGACTTGCTGATGCGCGCCGTGGAGCAGGTCTGCGCCGCTGGTATCCTGTCCCCGGACCTCGGCGGCACCGCCACGACTAAGGAGGTCACGCGGGCGGTCGTGGAGGCAATCCGGGGGATGAACCGTTAGCGGAGGGGGACCGGCTCCGCCTCCTCCAGCTCCACCCGTGCCGGGTCGAACGGGGTGAGGTCGAGTTCGGGGGAACGGTCAAGGACCAGATCGGCCAGCAGCCGACCGGCCAAGGGACCGATGGTCAAACCGGCGGCGCCAAGCCCGTTGCCGATCGCCAGATCTCCGACCTCAGGCATCCAGCCGAGCGCCGGCCGACCAAGGACCGGACGGAAGCCAACGCGGGTTTCGAGAACGGTGGCATCGCCGAGCCCAGGGGCGATCCGCAGGGCCTCAAACAACACCTCCGCCTGCCCCGCCGCGGTGACGCGGCAATCGAACCCGGCGTCGGCCTCGCGTGTCGCGCCAATCACGACGCGTCCGGCATCAAACGGCACGATGTAATGATCGCCAGGAGGCAGAATGACCGGCCAGGTCTCGGTCGCTGCGCCCGCGACTTCCAGGTGCATGATCTGGCCACGTTGCGGGCGCACGGGCACCCGGCTGGCCCATGCTCCAGTCGTGACGATCACACGATCGGCCTCGATGCGCTCCTCGCCGACGCGAACACCTCGTGCCCGGCCTGACCCCAGCCACGGATGGGCTTCAGCCTGCATGATCCGCGCACCATGGCGCCCCGCGGCTCGCAGGAGGGAGGCGGCGAGGCGTCGGCCATCCACGCGCGCGCCGCCGCTGATATGCACGGCCCCCAGCGCAGGATCCAGCGGCGGGAACAGCGCCCTGGCCTGCTGCGGAGGCAGGCGGCTGACCTCGCCCATGGGGGGATGGGCGGTGCGCCGGCGCCGCGCAAACGCCTCCAGCGCAGCGAGCTCCGATCTTGCGTCGGCGACCAGCATGGCGCCGGACCTGCGATAGCCCAGGTCGGTTTCGCCCTCGGCAGCCAATGCTGCACTCAGTTCGGGGTAATATTCGCCGCCGGCGACGTACAGGTGATAGAAATCGTCATCCTCAAGCCCGGAGACCCAGGGGCACACAATACCCGCGCCAGCGGCAGTCGCTCGGCCCTGTTTCCGCGCGTCGATGACCGTGACACGGGCGCCCGCCCGGGCTGCATGCCATGCAACGCTGGCCCCCAGCACGCCGGCACCGATGATCGCAACATGCATGACACCTCCCTCCGCTGGCATGACCCAGATCAGGTTCACGGGTATGATCTCAGCCCCCGGTATGAAGGCACCCCGGTGTATGCGTCACATTCGTTCACTCGGCGCCAGTGTCAAGCCACGGCCAGCACCGGGGCGCAAACGGCAATCGGGCACGGTGCAGCAAGAAAACCGACAGTACATGGAATACCTGCACTTTGCTCTTGTATTTGCTCCGACAAGAGCAGTGCGTGAGCGGCTACTCCGCGCCCCAGCCCCCATCGATCACCAGGCTCTGCCCGGTCATGAAGGCCGAGGCATCGCTGGCCAGGAATACGACACCGCCGGCCATATCGAGCGGCGTCGCGAAACGGCCGAGTGGCGTGCGCTCCAGCAGGCGGCGCCCATGCACATCGTGTTCCAGCAGGCCGTGCGTCAGGTCGGTGTCGACCCAGCCCGGCGCCAGGGTGTTGACCCGGACCTTTCGCTTGGCCCAGTCGAGCGCCAGCGCCTTGGTCAGCATCTCGACACCGCCCTTCGATACACAATACGGCACCGACCGCAGCAGACCACCGTGGCCCGCGACCGAACTGACGTTGATGACCGAGCCGCCCTCCCCGATCGCGCCGCCGATATGCTTGCAGCACAGGAAGACGCCGGTCAGGTTGATGTCGATGAT
>DASQVN010000250.1:0-6632 GCA_035640755.1 Rhodopila sp. | reverse complement strand
ATCACCGGCATCGCCGATCCAACCGCCACCGACGGCCACTGCCTGACCGGCAGCCGGATCCCGATCGTCCCGCTCCAGACGATCCGCGACACCCCGCCCGACGACCTGCTGGTACTGCCCTGGCCCTACGGCCACGACGTCCCCGGGAAGCTGCACGCCTTCCGCCAGAAGGGCATGCAGTGTTGGACGCTGCTGCCCCGCATCGCGCGGGTCTGAGCACGCCCCTCCGGCGCCCATGCTATCGATGCGCTGCCAGGCCCCGCCGCCAGCGGAACCGCCTGCCGCGCCATCAGATGAAGGGCACCACCGGACCATGAGTACCCGCCACGCAGCGATCACCGAGGCCACGCAACTCTTCGACGGCAACCGCTTCCGCGACCATCTCGCCAGCCTCATCGCCATCCCCAGCACCTCGCAGGACCCCAGCCACGCACCCGAGGTGCAGCGCTACCTGGCCGACGGCATCGCCCCCTGGCTCACCCGCATGGGCTTCAGCACCGAAATCCACCCCAACCCCGTCCCCGGCTTCGGCCCCATCCTGCTCGCCGAACGGCTCGAAGACCCGGACCGCCCCACCGTGCTGACCTATGGCCACGGCGACACCGTCCGCGGCCTCGACGACCAGTGGCGCCCCGGCCTCTCCCCGTGGACCCTGACGGTCGAGGACGGCCGCTGGTACGGCCGCGGCACCGCCGACAATAAAGGCCAGCACGCGCTCAACCTCGCCGCCCTCGAAACCGTCCTCGCCGCACGCAACGGCCGACTCGGCTTCAACCTGAAGCTCGTGCTGGAAACCAGCGAGGAACGCGGCTCCATCGGACTGCGGGAGTTCGTCGCCGCCCACGCCGGCCGCCTCGCCGCCGACGTGCTGATCGCCAGCGATGGCCCGCGCGTCATGCCCGAAATCCCCACCATCGCCACCGGCACCCGCGGCACCTGGCACTGCGACCTGGTCATCGACCTCCGCCCCGGCGGCGTGCATTCCGGCCACTGGGGCGGCCTGACCACCGACCCCGCCATCGTGCTCGCCCACGCCATCGCCTGCATCATCGACCGCAACGGCAGGATCCTCGTGCGCGGCTGGCTGCCCGCGAACGGCATCCCCGCCCCCGTCCGCGCCGTGCTGGAAAACTGCCCCGTCGGCGGCGGCGGAGAGGCCGCCCGTATCGACCCGGACTGGGGCGAGCCCGGCCTGACCCCGGCCGAGAAGATCTACGGCTTCAACAGCTTCATCGTCCTGGCCATGATCTCCGGCCGCCCCGAGAACCCGGTCAACGCCGTTGCGCCGAGCGCCCGCGCCCACTGCCAGATCCGCTACACCGTCGACTCCGATCCGGCAACCTTCGAACCCGCGCTGCGCCGCCATCTCGACGAACATGGCTTCCCCGAGGTCCGCATCGAAAACGCCGGCATCCGCATGCCGGCCAGCCGCACCGATCCCGCCCACCCCTGGGTCCGCTGGGCCGCCGCCAGCATCGAACGCTCCCTGGGCAAGCCGGTGCAGGTCATCCCCAACTCCTCCGGCGGGCTGCCCGGCGATGTGTTCGTGGACTACCTCGGCGTCCCGCTGGTCTGGATCCCGCACAGCTACAACGGCTGCAAGCAGCACGGCCCGGATGAACACCTGCTGGTCCAGCCGGCGCGGGAAGGGCTGATCGCCTATACCGGCCTCTGGTGGGACCTCGGGGAGGGATCGACGCCATAGCCTGGCGGGCCAGTGCCCGGTCGGAACATTGGCCAAAGGCGCAGGTGAAGAATATCCTTGATCCGCCCATCAGCCACTGCGCCCGACCAAGGCGCGCCACGCCAGCGGCCAATTGCGAGCGGCCAATGAACGGAGGACACGCATGATCCGGAAATTCACCACCGTGTATCCCGGCCACGTCGACCTGCCGGATCGCGGACAGGACGCCACGCCCGCGAACGAGCGCCGTTACTCCAACGAGCATCTGGCCAGCGTCTTCGCCAAGACCGAGGCCGTCGCGCAGCTCATGGACCGCACCGGGTGGGACACGCTCTGGCTGGCAGAGCATCACTTCCAGCACGAAGGCTATGAGGTGATGCCCAATCTGCTGATGGCAGCCGTCCACCTCTCCCACCTGACCAGCCACCTGAAGATCGGCTGCGGCTTCAACATCACCCCCATGTGGCACCCGCTGCGCCTGGCCGAGGACTTCGCCTGTGCAGACATCATGACCAAGGGCCGCACCATCTTCGGCGTAGGGCGCGGCTATCATACGCGTGAGGTTGAAACGTTCGGCGCACCGATGCTGGATCAGAACGCCAACCGCGACTTGTTCGAGGAGCAGGTCGAGATCATCTTCAAGGCATTCAACAATGAGCGCTTCTCCCACCGCGGCAAGCACTACACGCTGCCGCCCGAAGTGCCGTACCGCGGCTATACCTTGAAGGATTTGACCCTGGTGCCGCGCCCGATCCATCTGCCGGTGGAGACCTGGCAGCCGGTGGTCAGCGCCAGTCCGCGCGGCCTGGACTTCATGATCCGGCACAACATCAAGGGCGCAGTGGGCGGCGGCGCGGCAACCATGCAGCAGGGTCCGATCACCGCCTACCGCGACGCCGCAGCACGCGCCGGGATCGACCTGAAGCTGGGAGAGAACCTGATGGTTGGTATTTTCTTCCATCTGGCCAATTCGAAGGCCGAAGCCCTACGCCGGATCACACCGCTCTACGAGGAGCACGCCAAGATGTTCGCCCCACTCGGCTTTCTGCCCGGCGTGACGCAGGAGCAGGTGGCCGCCATCGCCAGGCGCGGTGGCTGGTACGAGGCGGGCGTGCCGACAGTGGAGCACTACATGAAGATGGGAGCCTGGTTCGCCGGTACGCCGGAGGAACTTGTTGGGTTCCTGAAGGAACTCGAAACGCGCTACCCGGGGATGGAACACATCAACCTGAGCACCCCGATGGGCACGCCGCAGGCGATCATGCTGGAACAGCTCCAATGGGTGTCGGACGCGGTCATGCCGCATTTCCGCTGAAACCCTGGAGCAGATCGCGGGAGCGCAGAATGTGCGGACGCGTAAATCTACTCGGCAAATCAATGCCCGCGCGCTACGGCGCGAACGCCTCTTCCTCCGCTTCGATCTTCGCCGGATCGAGATCCATGCCCAGCCCGGGCAGGCTGGGCAGACGAATCTCGCCACGCTCCGGCTTGACCGGATGGGCCAGGAAATGTTGATGGATTTCGTTCCACTTGATGAGGTATTCCTGATACGGCGTGTGAATCGGTGATTGCGTCACCGAAAAATGAATGCCCGCCGGCGTGGAATGTCCGTGCGGGATCGTGATCAGGTCATGCACCGTCGCATAGGCCGCAATCTTCAGCGTCTCCGACAACCCGCCGCACCAGTAGATGTCAGGCTGCAGGATATCGAGCGCGCGGGCATCGACGAACCGCTTGAACCCCCACCGCGTGTACTCGTGCTCGGCCCCGGCGAGCGGAATGCTGATCTTGTCCTTGATCTGCCGATAACTGTCGATGCGGTCCGGCATGCAGCACTCCTCCAGCCAGCGCGGCCGGTACTCCGCAATGCGCGACGCCAGCTCAACCACGTAGCCAGGCTCCATCGATTGCCAGCAATCGAGCATGATGTCGTCGTCCTCGCCCAGCGCCTCGCGCAGCGTGCGGACGAGCTCGACGTTCTTGCGCATTCCCTCCGCCCCGCTCATCGGGCCATGCCGGAAAAACCACTTCTGGGCCGTATAACCCTGCTCCTTGAATGCCAGCGCGCGCTCACGCACACGGCCCGCATCCTGCGTGGCAAAGCCCAGCATGCTGGCATAAGCCGGAATTGACGGGCGCGTCGGCCCTCCCAGCAGCCTGTAGATCGGCTGCCCCAGCCAGCGCCCCTTGAGGTCCCACAGCGCGCAATCGATGGCACTTATCGCCAGCATCGCATCGCCCTGGCGGCCATGCACCATCAGGCGGTGCATCTGGTCCCAAAGCATCTCATGCGCGATCGGATCGCGATTGAGCAGGATCGGACGCAGCCGCCGCCCGATGAAGAAGGCCACGGTCTCCGGCACCGGGCCGGCAATGCCAATCACACCTTCATCGGTCTCGATCTGTGCGAAATACGTCTCGATCACAAAGCCGCCCGCGCGTTGCTCGCCGCCCTCGAAATCCTGCCGCGCCCGATATTCCGGGTAGACATCGATCGGCCGGACCAGACGTTCCTCCCAGAACGGCTCCGGTGTCGGCATGGTCCCACGCAGCTTGCGCAGACGGACAGCAGTGATCTTCATGACCAGGACGCCTCGGATGTGGCACGCGGAGGGAGTGTAGTGCCTGGCCGGCGTCCCTCAAGCGGTGACGGCCCGTGCCTTCGCTTCGCGATGAACCTCGCCGCCACGCATCAGCCGGCGCGCAATATCGGCTGTCTGCAGCAGCGCGCGTTCGGTCGGCGAATGGGCCGCCAGATAGCGCACCACCGCGACAAGGATATGCCGCCCCTGCGCCGTTTCCCCCCACGCGCGAAACTGCCGCACCCCGGCCTCAAGCATCTGGTAGGCATGAAAGCCCGCATCTTCGCGCAGAAGCGCTTCGCCAAGCATTGCGATCAATGCGCTATGCGAATGACCAAGCAGCAGGTGGCGGGCAACGAGCCGAGCCGCCGTATCGACCTGCTGCTGGCGGTCGAAGGCATCGAGCAGCGCGGCGCGGATGTCATCCGCCGCGGCGGGCAGTTCATCGAGCCGGTCGTTCCCCTCGCCGGGCAACGGCGCCGGCGGCACGTTCAAATACCGCGCGAGATACAGCGCCATCGCCCCGTGCAGCAGGCCACGCACCGCTTCGACAGGAACTCCAGGCGCGGCCGTCCCATTGCCGATCCGCTTGAGCACCTGGTGGATTGCGTTCGTATAGGTGAACACATGGTGGGCAGTTTCCCAGTCGGAATGCTCGTTCGCAGTGCCGAAGCGGGCAACCCGGAGCGCGGCCGCATAGGCCAGTGCCTGCCCCAGATCGGCCGGCGATGCGCCGGCCCGCCCCGCGGCCTTCAATGCCTCGATGATCTCGGCCGGATCGTCACCAAGCAGCCTGTCCGCCAGCATCGCACGACCGGACCCGCCACCCTCCGAGGCATCGCCAACAAGCCGAGGCAGGTCCTGCGCGGCTTCTTGGCACAGCGCAATCAGATCGATGGGTTGGCGCCATGCCATCGATTCCTCGGCTCCCCGCGCCGCCACCATCTGGCCGACCACGCTCGGCAGCACATCTGCCGCATGCTCCCAGCCGATGATGTCGAGGCACTCGAACGCCTTGTTGATGAAATCCAGTGAATGTCCGCCATCCGCATAGGCCCGATCCGTCTCGGCGGCGAAAAGGATATCCGCAAGGGTGGCCGGCGAATGCCCGGCGGCAATCGCCGTCAGCACGGTCCGCTCAGCAGCCTCCCGATGCCGCACGGCCACCCAGCGGCGTAGCCAGCGCTTCAGGGTGGCAGGATCAGGCCGGCTCGCCAGCGGCGCCCGGTCCCGGCGCGGGGCGGCGCCGTCGCAATCGCCGGCCACGCGCCGCGCACCATGAAACAGCGCAAGCCGTACTTGTTCATCCTGCAGAACAGGCAGAAGCTGACCGAGCGCGCTGAGAATGGTCAGACCGACGTCCCAGCCGTCGCGGTTACGTACGCCGAACAACGCAGCTTGTCGCATCACCTCCGACGGCGGCTGACCGGCCGCGAGCAACCCTTGCACGGCCTTCGCAATGACCAGATGGAGATTATGTGCAAGCCCATCGGCAAGACGCTGACGCCAGTGCGCGGCCGGATCGGCGTAACCGAACACCGGCCTTATCCAGATCTCCCCGCCCGCACGGATCTCGACAGGACAGGTCGGCACATCGTCCGCCCACAGATCGAACGTGCAGCCGCTGGTTACAGCAAAGCGCGCATGATGCCAGTGGCAGGTCAGAATCCCGTCGTCGATGCTGCCACGATCAAGCGGAAACCCCATATGCGGGCATCGGTTGTCGAGGGCATATACCCGCCCGTCCGCGTGCACCAGCAGGATCGGACGCTGCTGGCCATGCACGACAAGCCGCCCCTTGGCTTTCAGCTCCTCGAGGGTTCCGGCACGCACGAAACCTGGACGCGCGGAGTTCATCTCTTGCTCACCCCATGGGGCAACGATGATAGCCGAAGCGCATGCATTTTGACAGAACGCGGCCGGCTGCGCTGCTGATGGTAATCAGCAGCGCAGCCCGAACGATTTTGCACAAGGTGCCGCAACGGCCCTACACAGCCGCCACGGACCAGTCCATGCTGCTCGCCACACTCGGCATCACCAGGTGGAAGAGGCACGATGTTTGCCAACAAAGTCATCATCGTTACGGGCGCAGCCGGCAACGTCGGCTCGGCACTCGCCAGATTGCTGGCCTCACGCTCGGCCCGCGTTGTCCTCGTCGATACCGTCGGCGATCGGCTCGCAACCGTGGCCGCCTCGCTGGAAGGAAGCGGTCACCTCGCGTTCGCGGAGTACGATCTGACCAGCGCCGCGGCCTCGGAAGCGCTGGTCGCCAAGGTGCAATCCGATTGCGGCTGCGTCGACGGCGTCGGCACGACGGTCGGCGGCTTCGCCATGGCGAGCCTCGCGGACGCAGGCGCGGAACAATG
>DASQVN010000249.1:0-7485 GCA_035640755.1 Rhodopila sp. | reverse complement strand
TGCGGTGGCGGGCACCGCGGAGGGCGACCTTCACCCGGCCTATTCGCTGCCGAACCTGACGGACAACGGGCCGTTTGCCGGCAGCACGCTGGACACTTCGCCGGTGAAGCCGCCCTACGGGCCGGACGAGGCGGCCAACCCGAATACCGATCCGTCCTTCGCCTCCAGCCCGTCGCTGGTGCAGCTTTCGCTGACCTTCGCCTCATTGCCGCTGTCGTTCATGGGGCACCAGATCGACGACATCGTCCAGGCCGACCAGAACGCGGCTGCCGATCTGGCGGATGTCCAGAACGACATCAAGGCGATCGGCGCGCGGAACCCGACCGTCAACTGGGGCTGGTACCAGCAGGGTTACGGACCGGAGCCGTTCGACGGCCAGGCGATCAACGAGAACGGCGTGACCCCGGCGACCGGTGTCGCCGGATTCCACTACACCAGCGCGCCGGAGCATGCGTCATACATCGTGCACCATAACGGGCCGCAGTATTTCGGCTATCTGGGCGACAACACCGAAGAACAGAAGCACATGCATGGGCTGCAGCAGTTCTACACGGATGTCGCGAACAAGGCGCTGCCCGAGGCGGGCGGCGTATTCTATGTCCGTGGCGGCTACTACAACAACGACGGACTGCTGCCGGCTGACCCGAATCCCAACGTCAAGGCGGCGACGCCCGGCAACGACGACCATCCCAACTACGCCGACGCGCAGATCTCCGAGGCGCTGATCGCAGACTCGGTCAATGCGATCGCGAGCAGCCCGTATTGGCAGGACTGCGCGATCATCATCACCTATGACGAAACCGACGGACAGTATGACCACCAGCCGGAGCGGTTCCGCACCTATGGTCCCGACGGGCAGCCGGAAACGGGCGGGCCGCGCATCCCGACCATTGTCATCTCACCTTATGCGGCCGCGCACACGGTGAGCCATGTGTACAGCGAGCACAGCTCGGTCATCAAATTCATCAACGAGCTGTTCGGCCTGATCCCGCTCGCCGGGCTCCCGGATGAGCGGGCGGCCCGTGTGGCCGGGGCAGGCGACCCGGCGTTCAACGGCCCGAGCGGCCCGCAGAAGGAATTGGGGCCGGCCGACGCGCTGCGGGATATGGGCGACCTGCTGGAGGCGTTCGACAACGACCGGCTGACCGGCACGGCGGCACCCCTGCCGGCTTCCTACGCGATGATCGATTCGGCGAAGATCAAGGCGCTGCCGCACTATGCCGGCACGGACGCGGACGGCAAGCCGACCTATGGATGCCAGTATCTCGGCATCACACCGACGGACTACCCGCACGGCTATGTCGCGGGCGGCGAGCTCGATCCGCCACCGCTCGACTTCAATCCGCGGCCGACGCAGAGCCCGGGCAATCCGTACCTCGGCACGAACAACAACACCGGCGGCACATCCACCGGGCCTTGGCCGAACTGATGGGTGCGCCTGTGACCGTGACCTGGCGCGGAGCGGTCCTCGTCGGTGCGGTGGCGGTCTGGGCAGCGGCGGTCTGGGCCGTGCCGGCCGTTGCGGCCTCGACGCTGGAGGGCGTGCGTGGTGCCGGACAGCTCCGTTGCGGCGTCGTTGCGACACCCGAGGACTGGGACAAGAGTGACCTGCACGGCGCGCTGGCGCCGCTCGATCTGGAGATCTGCAAGGCGATCTCGGTGGCGGCGCTGGGGGACAAGGCCAGGGTGGATGCCAGGCCGTATGCCTCCGAGCAGGAGGCCGAGACGGGGTTGGGCCGGTCGGAGGTCGAGGTGCTGGTCGGCGTGACGCCCGAGGCGACGGCAATGTGGCATCATGGGATCGCCTTTGGGCCGCCGATCTTTTTCGACGGGCAGTCCGTGCTGGTGCGCGGCGACCTGCCGGCCAGGTCGGTCCGCGACCTCGCCGGCGTGCGGGTCTGCTTCATCGAAGGCACCGACAATGAGAAGATCCTGCTGGCCCGCACGGTCGCCCACGGCATCGCCATCAACCCGATGCCGTTCCAGGAGGAGGGAGAGATGGATGACGGCCTGGCCGTGCGCCATTGCGACGCGGTAAGTGCCTATGTCTCCCGCCTCGCGCAGGTCCGCATGGCCTATCCGAAGCAGCTCAGCCATGATCGCATCCTGCCGGAGATGCTGACGTTGTCACCTGTCGCGCCCGCCTACCGCCAGGGTGACGCGCAGTGGGGCATGATCGTTGACTGGACGGTGCATGCGCTGGTGCAGGCGGAGGCGAGCGAGATCACACAGGCGAATGTCGCCGAAGAGCGCAGCAGTGAGGACGTCGTGGTGCAGCGGCTTCTGGGTGTCGACTGGGCAGCCGGCCGAGCGCTTGGCTTACCGAAGGCGTGGGCGGCGCAGGTGATCGCGGTGGTAGGGAACTACGGCGAAATCTACGATCGTACGGTCGGCGCGCACGGGCCGCTGAAGCTGCCGCGCGGGATCAATGCGCTATGGCTCGATGGCGGGCTGATGCATCCGCTCCCGGTGCGATGACATCGATCGTCGTGACGGCCGCGGGGCCGGTCTCGCCGGCCTTCGGTTGAGCCAGCAACCGTCACAAACGCTTCATCCATGCCCCACGGTGACCTGCTCCATGGTGGAGCCAACGACCCATCATCGAACATGCGTGGAGGAGCCATGAGCAGGCATCGCCTCAATCAAGGTCGTGGAGCTGGCAACCGACCCCAGCGGGCGGATCTCGCGGATTCGGGGCATGCTCAACCGGCGCATGGCAACGCCTCGTACCAGCAGGTGCCGCGCGGGTTCATCTCACATGCAGCCGGAGCACCGCTACCGGTTCAGCAGACGAAGTTCGTGCCACAGCATTTCCCGTTCCAGCCGTTGCCGCCGCCGAACGGGCAGCCGCCGTTCCGCTTCGACCTGTCGCATCTCCTGCATGCCGAGGAGGTTCAGAAAATCGCCCAGGCCGGCAAGCTGGTGTTTCACAGCATCGGCGATACGGGTGACGAACGCGGCAAGGAGATGGACTTCGTCGCCCGCATGATGACGGACGATTACGACGCAAGCCCTGACGACGCCGTGCCCGCCTTCTTCTATCACCTCGGTGATGTGGTCTACTTTGCCGGCGACATCGACAAATACGGTGAGTGCTTCTACGAAACCTATGCCGCATATCCGGCCCTCATCGTCTCCATCCCAGGCAATCACGATTGCCAGCCCGACGACCCGCGGGATGGGCCGGTTGACCCGAACAAGAAGCCGTTGGACGGCTGGGTTCAGAATTTCATGTCAAAGGACCCCAGCCAACTCGGCTCACTGAAAACGACCTCGTCGCGCACGCAGATGGATTTGCCGAACGTCTATTGGACGTTCACCACACCGTTCGCCACGATCATTGGGCTGTTCTCGAATGTTAGTGAAACGGAGGCGGAGCTGCACCAGGATCAGCTTGACTGGTTCAAGGGGGAATTGCGGGCAGCCGATCCGCAGAAGGCGCTGATCGTCACGATCCACCACCCGCCGTTCTCCGGCGACGACGAACACTCCGGCAGTACGGTATCGGAATGGGTGCTGTTCGACAGCTTTGCCGAGACGAAGCGCTATCCTCATCTCGTCCTATCCGGTCATGTCCATAACTACCAGCGGTTCACGGTCCGGCAGAACGGTATCGATGTTCCCTGCGTGGTAGCCGGCAACGGTGGTTATTCGAAGCTTGGCAAGTTGCACAAGATTGGCGGGCGTTGGCCGGAAGCGCCAATGCGGCTTTCCGACACGCTCACGCTCGAGCAATACGACCAGGACCGTTTTGGCTTCCTCCGTTTCGAGGTGAGCAAGGACCACATCGTCGGGATCTATACCTCGGCGATCTTCGAAGAGACCCGGCCACCGGCCACAAAGGTCATGGACACATTCACCATCGACCTGAAGGCGCAGAAAGTCGTGACGACAGGGTAGCCATAGGGAACCGGTACGAACAAGGCAATGGAACGCCTCCTCGCCCGCTTGGTCGGTGAGCGGTTCATGCGGTTCATCGTGCGCACGGACACCACACCACCTGCTCGGATCGCAGTCGGCCGTGCCGGGCCGCCTGTCAGGCGACCCGTACATTCCGGAACTGCCATGGATCGTCCAGGTCGAGATCTTCCGGGAACAGCTTCCCCCGTCCGTGCAGCGGCGTCCAGTCGCTGTAGGCCCCGACCATCTCGCCCAGATAGGGTTCCGCCACGGCCAGGACACGGGTGTGATCGAGCTGGTCGGCCTCGACAATTCCGGCACGCGGGTTCTCGATGGCCCAGACCATGCCACCCAGGACGGCCGCCGTGACCTGCAGGCTGGTGGCGTTGTTGTGCGGCACGAGCGCACGGGCCTGCTCGATCGAGAGGCGTGAGCCGAACCAGTAGGCGCCCTTGGCGTGGCCCATCAGCAGCACGCCCAGCTCATCGATGCCGGACACGATTTCCCGCATCATCAGCCGCTGCTTCGGCTGCATTTGCCAATTCCGCCCGGCCAGTTCGTGCACCGACAGCACGGCGTCGTCACAGGGATGATAAGCGTAATGCACGGTCGGCCGGTAGATCACAGCGCCGTTCTGCCTGACGGTGTAGTAATCCGCGATGCTGATCGACTCGTTATGCGTGATCAGGAAACCATGGATGGGGCCAGCGAGCGGGGTCCAGGTCCGCACGCGGGTCGAGGCGCCCGGGCGCATCAGGTAGATGGCCGCATCACAGCCAAAGCCATGCCTCCGGCCGTCCGGCGGCAATGCCTTTTCATGCGTACCCCAACCGAGTTCGGCGGGCTGGCATCCCTCACCGACGAAGCCGTCCACGGACCAGGTGTTGACGAATTCACTCGGCCGCTTCGGCACATTCGCGGTCTGCGTGTCGCGTTCCGCGATATGGATCGCCTTGATGCCCAGATCATGCGCCAGGGTTGCCCAGCTCTCGCGCGTTGTCGGCATGGTGGCATCAATGCCTGTATCGCGGGCAACGTTCAGCAGCGCCTGCTTGACGAAATGCGAGACCAGGCCGGGATTGGCGCCATGGGTCAGCACCGCGGTCGGGCGAGACTGGCGACCGCTTCCGTCGGCCAGCGCCAGGGCGCTTTCACGCAACGCATAGTTGGAGCGCTCGGAGGGGGTCAGCGCCGGATCCGTGTAGCCGCCCGCCCATGGCTCGATGCAGGTATCCAAATACAGCGCCCCCAGCTCGCGGCACAGCGCGATCAGCGCGACCGAGGAGACCTCAACACTCAGGTTGAGCAGAAAATCGCCTGCGCCCAACCGCGATGCCAGCACGTCACGATAGTTGTCCCGGGTCAGCGGCAGGACCGTGAACGACACACCATAGGCAGCGGCCTCCTCCTGACCTCGTGCGTCGCCGGAAACGATGGTGATCTGCGACGGCGCCAGGTCAATGTGGCGCAGAATCAAGGGAAGCACGCCCTGGCCGATGCTGCCAAAGCCCAGCATGACAACACGGCCGCGGAAAGCGGTATATTTCACTTGCAGTATTCCTTCAGGTTGCGGCCAGAGCAGCCGGCAGATTGAAACGCTTGGTCATGACGCGTGTCATGACTTCCGGCAGGCGCTCGGGCGCCCGCACATAACATGTTGCAAGCCGGTCGTGGCGGGGGCTGCTCTCCGCAGCCTTATGGCTCACGCCGCGGTGGACAGGGACAACGCAACGGCAGACGACGCAACGGCATCTGGGGGCTCCAGTTTCCGCTCGTCAACGACCTCGATGATCCTGGCCCGGTCAAAGCCGTTGAACCCGGTCCGCAGGCAGGCGCCATACGCGCCCAACTGGCCGATTTCGATCCAATCGCCCTCGGCCGTGTCGGCCGGCAGCAGGAATGGCCCCCGCATCACGTCCGCCGCGTCGCAGGTCGGGCCGAACAGGGCGAACGAGGTCAGCTCATCCGCCGCCGCGGCATCCGGCCGGATCAGCCGGACCGGATAGCGGAACCCGAGCGCACCGGCGTCCGAGAGGCTGCCGAACACGCCGTCGTTCACATACAGCGTCTGCCCGCGCCGGCCCTGTACCTGCACCACGATCGAGGTTCCGGCAGCGACCAGTGCACGCCCCGGCTCCGCCCACAGCCGAGCCCCGGACAGGCCGAGCCGGTCGAACCCGGCCTCGATCTCGGCGAAGAACGCACCGAGTGGCGGCGGTACCTGGTCCGGATAGGCCACCGGAAACCCGCCGCCGACATCGACGATATCGACCGCCACGCCCGCCGCGCGGATCACCCGCCCTGCGAGATCGAGCGCCGCCCGCCAGGCCAGCGGCTCCATGCATTGCGAGCCGACATGGAAGCTGACCCCCAGCCGGGCGGCATCGACGCGAGCATCGCGCAGCAGGGCCGCGGCCTCCCGCGCCTCGGCGCCGAACTTGCCGGAGAGATCGAGCTTCGCGCCCCCCTTCGGCAGCGCCAGGCGGACCACGAGGGCAAGCTCGCCGGGGATATCCGTGGCGGCGATTTCCGCCCGGATCTTTGCCAGCTCCGCCGTGCTGTCCAGCACGAACGTGCGGACACCGTGCCGAGCCCAGGCCTCGCGGATCGCCCCGCGCGCCTTGATGGGGTGCATGAAGTGGATCGCCGCATCCGGGAACATGTCACGGACCAGCCGCACCTCGGTCAATGAGGCGCAGTCGAAGTGCCGCACGCCGCCGGCATGCAGCGCGCGCAGTACCGCCGGGTCGGGGTTGCACTTCACCGCGTACAGCACGTCGCCCGGAAAATCCGCGACGAACGAGCGGGCGGCTGCCGTGATCCGGGCGGGGCGCAGGCAGTGCACCGGTTCCTCGGGCCGTTCCGCGGCGATCACCTGATCGACGGTCGGCAGCGGGGTAGGGCGGGGGGCCAGCGCGCGAAGACCGGAGGTGAAGCCGTCGGCGGTCTGAATGACGCGATCAAAAAATCTATTTCGCCGCAGCGGCGAAACCGCGGCACGGGTACGAGCAGCAGGCATCGTGGCACATCACTCAAGCAAGGGCGCCAGTACGGGCGCCTGGGACAAATGGGGAGGATGAGGGCAGGCCGGACGCGAAAACGCGATCCGGCGGCCTCTATGCGATGCTGCTGGTACTTCGCATCGCCGCGGTGCGTATGGACATAGGCGGTTCCCTGCCGACCCCGGCCCACGGCTGGCCGGACCTATCGAAAAGGACGCGTTACGTCGTTGCTGTGTCCCTCAATTCGTCAAGGGGCTCGCGGCACGTGCGATGCGTCGGCACCGATTCAAGGTGCGGCCCCGCATATAGGGCCTTGGGACGGCAGCAGGTATGCTAAATCGAACGGCCGCCATTCGCTGATTGCATGCCGCTTCTCAAGAAATGAACTTTCGACCTTCCATGGTAGAAACATACGACGGCTCCAGCGCCAGCCGATACGTCGGGTGCGCCAATTTCACTGGGCCGATCCGGCTTTGGGGAGGCAATTCGATGGGCTCGCCGCCTTAATGAGAATCCGACGAAATACAAGCTCGACAGGTTCAAGCCGTGGCAGACGGCGGGCAAGCTCCCTCGGCGAACGCTG
>DASQVN010000248.1:0-3231 GCA_035640755.1 Rhodopila sp. | reverse complement strand
CCCGCCATGTTGGCGTAGCCCGCCGACATGCCGGAGGCATTGCGGATCACCGCGTCCAGCTTCCGCAGGTCGATACCCGAACGCTTGCCGATCATCAGCGCCTCGGCCGCCGCCGCCGAGTTGCAGAACGCGAGCATGTTGTTGATTAGCTTGGCAACCGAGCCGAAGCCGATCTCGCCCAAGTGGATCACCTCGCCGCTGAAGGATTTCAGCAGCGGCAGGTTCTGCTCGAACACCTTCGCGTCGCCGCCGACCATGATGACGATCGTACCGTCGGTGGCGCGGCTCACCCCGCCCGAGACCGGCGCCTCCAGCATGTTGATGCCCTTCGCCGCCATGCCCGCCGCGACCCGCTTCGCGGTGCCCGGCGAATTCGTCGACAGGTCGATGTAGGTCGTCCCCGGCTGTGCATGATCCGCGATGCCTTCGGGCCCCAGCGCAACCTCCTCCACGACCTTCGGGATCGGCAGGGAGGTGATAACCACATCGCAGCCCGCCGCGACATCGGCCACCGAGTGGCTGGCGCGCGCACCCAGGTCCGTGCAGGCTGTCACCGCGTCGGGGTTCGGGTCAAAGACCACAACCTCATGGTTTGTGTTGCGGATGATGTTGCGGCACATCGGCCCACCCATGTTGCCGACGCCTATGAAGCCCACTTTCATGTGCCGTTTCTCCCCCAAGTCCTGCCGGACAGCCTGGCCTGGCAGGCAGTGTGGCCCATGTCGGGCGCATTGTCAGGGGGCGGGCCTGGCTTTCCGGGCCGCCGTTAATCTTTCGCTCATAAAGCCGGCCCAAAATGAAAAAGCCGGCGGAATGTCCCGCCGGCTAAATCACCTGGAGGTCCGATGCTTGCAACCTTGAACCTCCTGCCGCTGAAGATGATCACCGTGACGATAAAAGTCAAGGTGATCATCAAACTTCGGTAGGGGACTCGGGCCGATGCCAAAGTGCATCGGCCCACCCCCAGGTGGCCGCCTCTCTACGTATTAAAAAGCCACTACTATTAAGAAGCCACTACTATTAAGAAGCCGCTTTCGATCCGCCGTCAACCGAACCCCGGCAGCACCGGACAGGATGGCGAGCGCACTGCCAGCACCTTGAACTGCGTTCCCATCGCCGTCGGTTCCGCCAGCCGCCGCGCCGCCGTCAGTAATGCCTGCGCCTTTTCGGGCTGGCTACGCGCCAGCCGATCGGTCCTTTGGCACAGGCCAAGCGCTGTCAGAAACGCGCCCTGCGTCTCCGGCCCCTGGACCAGCGCGCCGGCCTTCCGTGCCACTGCGGCCATATCGGCAAAATCCACATGCGCCGTCAGATCGGCCGCCCCGGCGAGGCTGAGCGGATCGACTGGCTGCTTCCCGGCCAACGCCTGCAGACTGTCCCCCGCTGCACTCCGTGCCGGCCCATAATCCAGGAACAATCCGGCGCCTGGTGTCCGACCCAGCCGCTGGGCGAGATCGCCTACGAACGCCCGCGCCGGCGTGTTCAGCTCGACCACATCGCCCTCGTGCCGGGCGCGCCCCGGCGGCACCTCTGCCGCATCGGCTGGCAGCTCTATCCACTTTCCGTCGGTCACGTACCGCTCGGTCCAGCCGTCCCCGCGGCGGATGAATTGGCGGACCGGCAGGGCGTCCAGGAACTCGTTCGCCAGCAGAACCATCGGCCCTTCCGGCACACCGTCCAGCGCGGCGTGCCAGGTCGCCTCCGGCACCCGCGCCGCCTGTGCCGCCCTCAGCCGCGGCGACGTCTCGATCAGGTGCACCTGCAGCGCATGACCGAAGTCCGGCGCCGCCTGCCGTATCGCCCGTAGCGCGTCCGCCATCAGCGTGCCGCGCCCTGGTCCCGCCTCGACGAGCAGTACCGGGACAGGGGAGCCCAGCAACTGCCACGCCACCGCGCTCCAGAGTCCCAGGATTTCCCCGAACACCTGGCTGATCTCGGGCGATGTCGTGAAGTCGGCGAACGGATCGCGCGAGGCGTAGTAGATCGCGTTCGCCCGCGCCATGAAATGGTCCAGCCGCTCGGGCCTGTCGATCATGCTGCCGCCGGACGCACCGGCCGCGCCCGCGCGATCAGCCAGGCTCCGGCGATGAACATCGGAATCGATAGCACCTGGCCCATCGTCGTGCCGAAGGGCAAGAAGCCGAGGAACGCGTCCGGTTCCCGGAATATCTCGCCAATGATGCGCGCGACGGCATAGCCGCAGAGAAAAATGCCGGTCAGCATACCGAATCGCTCCAGCACGCCCTGCCGGCGGGAAAACACGAAGACCAAGACGAACAGCAGCAGGCCTTCCAGCAGCGCCTCGTAGATCTGGCTCGGATGGCGTGGCACGCACGCCGTCGGGAACACCGGGCAATCCGGCGCGCGCGGGAACTTCATGGCCCACGGCAGCCAAGCAGGCGCCGGACGGCCCCACAGCTCGCCGTTGATAAAATTGGCGATCCGTCCCAGCCCGAGTCCAATCGGTGCGACGGCCGAGATCCGGTCGGCGAAGCCCAGCAGTGGAATCCCGTTGCGCCAGCAGAAGACCGCGATGGCAACCGCGACGCCCAGCATCCCGCCATGGAAGCTCATGCCGCCTTCCCACACCGCCAGGATCATTCCCGGATGAGCCAGATAGACCGCCGGCTGGTAGAACAGCACATAGCCAAGCCGCCCGCCCAGCACGACGCCCAGCGTTGCCCAGGTCAGGAAATCATCGACCTGCAACGGCGTCGCCACGGCCGGCCGGCGCTGCACCAGCCGACGCATGATCCGCCAGCCCGCCACCAGTCCGGCGATGTACGCCAGCGCATACCAGCGGATGCTCAGCGGACCAAGCTGGACCAGGACCGGATCAAACTGCGGGAACAGCAGAACCGGAATCATGCAAACATGTCGGGGGTGGCCAGAAAGTCCTGCACGTAGCGCCGGATCCCTTCCTCCAGAGGCGTGAACTGCCCCGTGTAGCCAGCCGCCCGCAGCCGGTCCATAGGAGCCTGGGTGAACGATTGGTATTGTCCCCGCAAGCGGGCCGGCATGTCGATGAACTCGACCTGGCGCGGCTTCCCCGTGGCATCCGCCACAGCATGCGCCAGGTCCAGATACGTCCGCGCCCGTCCGGTGCCGAGGTTGAACAGGCCGCTGACCGATGGGGTCTCCGTCAACCAGAGCATCACATCGACCACGTCGCCCACCCAGATGAAATCCCGCGCCTGTGCGCCGTCGGCCAGGCCGGGCTGGTCGGACTTG
>DASQVN010000247.1:0-4826 GCA_035640755.1 Rhodopila sp. | reverse complement strand
AAGCGCTGCCGGAAATCCTGGTCGATTACGCTGATCTTCATCACCGCGCTGTCGAAGATGTTGCCCGACATGACGACGTAGCCCGCCGCCGCCTTCAGCGGGTTGTCATAGGCACGGATGACCTCGCGGTCGCCATCCGGCACGTCGGCGAGGTCTTCCGCCAGGGTGCGGCCGGTGACGGTGCGGACATCGCCGTGCAGCTTGCCGGCCTTCAGTAGCTCCTTCATCACCGCGGGCACGCCGCCGGCGCGGTGGAACTTCTCGCCCAGGAAGCGCCCGGCCGGCTGCAGATCGACCAGCAGCGGGATGTCGGGGCCGAGGCGCTGCCAGTCCTCCAGGCTGTGCTCGACACCCATATGGCGGGCGATCGCAACCATGTGGATCGGGCAGTTCGATGACGCGCCGAGGGCGGCCGCGGCTACTACCGCATTCTCGAACGCCTTCCGGGTCATGATGTCGGATGGGCGCAGGTTCTCTTTTACCATCCCGACGATGCGCTTGCCGGTCTCATATGCCATCCAGCCGCGCTCGCGGTACGGCGCCGGGATGGCGGCGCAGCCGGGCAGGGACATGCCCAGCGCCTCGGCCAGCGAGTTCATCGAGGTCGCGGTGCCCATCGTGTTGCAATGGCCAACCGACGGCGCCGAGGACGACACCATCTTCATGAACTGTTCGTAGTTGATCTTGCCCTCGGCGTAGAGCTTGCGCCCCTCCCATACGATGGTGCCGGAACCGGACAGGCGGCCCTGCCACCAGCCGTCCAGCATCGGCCCGCCGGACAGTACGATGGCGGGGATGTTGACGGTGGCGGCGCCCATCAGGCAGGCGGGCGTGGTCTTGTCGCAGCCGGTGGTCAGCACGACACCATCGATCGGATAGCCGTGCAGCACTTCCACCAACGACAGGTAGGCCAGGTTGCGGTCCAGCGCGGCCGTCGGACGCTTGCCGGTTTCCTGGATCGGGTGGATGGGAAATTCCAGCGGCACGCCGCCGGCGTCGCGGATGCCGTCGCGCACCCGGCTGGCAAGTTCGAGATGGTGCCGGTTGCAGGGCGAGAGGTCGGAACCCGTCTGGGCGATGCCGATGATAGGCTTGCCGCTGCGCAGTTCGTCCGGGGTGATCCCGTAGTTCATATAGCGCTCGAGATAGAGCGCGGTCATCGCCGGGTCGGATGGGTCATCGAACCAGCGGCGGGAACGCAGGCGCTTGTCGCTGCCGTCATCGCGGGCCATGGGTAATCCTCCCGGGTTGGCTTTTCGGCGTGGTTGTGGGAGGGCTGGGATGGGATGTCAATGCGGGGCTGCGGCCCGGATTCTACGCCGCGTCCTGCGCCGTCGGCGCATTCTCATGCGGCTCCGCCACCATCCCGTCGGGCACCATCCCGCCGGGCACCATCCTGTCGGGCATCCTGACCCCCGCCGCCCGCATCAGCGCCCGTGCCGCATCGGCCGCTGTCCATGCCACCCCAGGGTCCCCGTGCACCAGCATCGATGCAATCGCCCCATCCGCCAGCAGCATGATCTGCACCGCCAGCCGTTCCGGCTCCCGCGCTCCCGCCTCGGCCAGCCAATCCCGCACGAGCCCCATCCGCTCGGCCCTGTACTGCGCCGCGATCCGGCGCGCGGCCGAGCAGTCATCGCCCAGTTCGGCTACCGCGTTGACGAACGGGCAGCCGCGGAAGTCGCCGCCCGCGAACCAATCATGCAGTCGCTGGAACAGCTCCAGGACGCGCGCCGCCGGGGGCTGGTCGGACGCCGGAGCCGGCCGGACGCGCCGCCGCAGATATGCCTCGACCAGCGCTTCCTTGGAGGGATAGGTGTCGTACAGCGACCGCTTGCTGATCCCGGCCGTCGCCGCGATTGCGTCCACCCCGACCGCGCGAATGCCCTTGCCGTAGAACAGCCGATCGGCCGTCTGTAAAATCCGCTCGGACATCGGGATTCGTTGCGACACGCCTCATATACTCCTGCAAGGTTGAGTTCTAACTTGCCAACCCCTCATCCGCACCCCAAATGCGGCACACAGATCGGTGTATGAGCGCCGGAGGAGGAATCATGGACGTCATTTCCTCACTGCCCCAGGTAACCGGGGAAGTTGTCTATCTCGCCCGCCTGGCGGACAGGCCTTACACCT
The DNA here is from genome assembly GCA_035640755.1 of Rhodopila sp. Taxonomy (GTDB): domain Bacteria; phylum Pseudomonadota; class Alphaproteobacteria; order Acetobacterales; family Acetobacteraceae; genus Rhodopila. The sequence continues at coordinate 2,693 of DASQVN010000247.1, read as the reverse complement.
ATACGTTCGACCCGCCGGCCGGTGTGATGAAGAGCAATATTGTGAACGATCCGCACACAGTGCCGATCTTCGACATGCGCCCGATCGCCGACAGCCTGTCGCTCGACGTGCAGGGATTCATACTGGTCGAGGCCCCGACCAAGGTCACCGACTTCTACGACGAAGCCCAGCTGCGCGAGACCTACGATGGGGAGGCCGAGGACCTGGTGAAGCAGGCCACCGGCGCCAGCCGCGTCGTGGTGTTCGACCACACCATCCGCCGACGCGAGCATGGGGTCGAGGACCGCACCCCTGGCGTTCCCCGCCAGCCGGTCACCCGTATCCACGGCGACTACACCGAGGTCTCGGGCCCGCAGCGCGTACGCGACCTGATGGGCGCCGAGGCCGACGACCTGCTGAGCCGCCGCTTCGCCATCGTCAATGTCTGGCGCCCGATCCGCGGCCCACTGCACGACGCCCCGCTCGCGGTATGCGAGGCCGCCAGCGTCGCGCCAGGCGATCTCGTGCCGCAGGACCTGATCTACCGCGACCGAAAAGGCGAAATCTACGGCCTGACCTACAACCCGGCGCACCGCTGGTACTATGCCCCCGCCATGCGGGCCGATGAGGCGCTGCTGCTCAAGTGCTACGACTCCCTGACCGACGGCCGGGCACGCTTCATGCCGCACACCTCGTTCGCCGACCCCAACGCTCCCGCCGATATGCTGCCGCGGGAAAGCATCGAGCTGCGCACGCTCGCGTTCTTCGACCGCTAACCTGACGGCCACCAACGCCCCGCCGGGGCGGACGAGGGACGACTGATTGACGCCGCACCAGATCGAATCGCTGGCGATCATCGCCGGCATGCTCGTACTCTTCATGTCCGACCGGCTGCGCTACGACCTGGTCGGCGCCTGTGCGCTGAGCGTCGCCGCAGTGCTGGGCGTGGTGCCCGCCGCCAAGGCGTTCAGCGGCTTCTCCAGCCCGGTGATCATCATCATCGGCTCGGTCCTGGTGCTCAGCCGAGCGGTGGAGGCATCGGGGGTCGTGGCGCACTGGATGCGGGTGGCGCTGCGCGGGCTGAACGCCACCACCCTGCAGGTTGGCGCGCTGACCGCGGCCGTGACCTTCCTCTCCGCGGTGGTCAAGAACGTCGGGGCGCTGGCGATCTTCATGCCGGTCGCGATCCAGGCCGCCGAACGGCGCGACCGCCCGCCCTCGCGCTACCTGATGCCGCTGGCGTTCGGCTCGCTGATCGGCGGCACGATCACGCAGATCGGCACCTCGCCGAACATCCTGATCTCCCAGGTGCGGGAGCAGGTGACGGGTCATCCGTACAGCATGTTCGATTACACCTCGATTGGCCTGCCGCTCAGCCTGATCGCGATCGCATTCCTCAGCGTCGGCTGGCGCCTGCTGCCCGCCAACCGCCGCGGCCAAGCCACCGGGACGAAGCGTTTCACCGTGGAGGAGTACACGACCGAGGTCCGCCTGCCGGCCGACTCCAACCTGGTCAACCGCCGGGTCGATGAGCTGGAGAACCTGGCCGATCACCAGTTCGTCGTCTCCGCCATCATCCGGGAGGGCACCCACCGCTACATCCCGCGCAGCCACTGGGTGCTGTTCGCCGACGACATCCTGATCCTGAGCGGCGACCCTGCCGCCCTGCAGCCGTTCCTGGAGCAGGGCGACCTTGCCCTGATGGAAAGCAGCGCGGTTGCCGCGGCCGAACCCGCAGGCAAGGACGACGAGCTGCAGACGCTGGAGGCCGTCGTCTCCCCGTCCTCCCACATCATCGGCCAGACCCCCGCCAGCCTCGGGCTGCGGCGGCGTTTCGAGGTCAACCTGCTGTCTGCCAGCGGCGCCCGCGGGACGCCCGGCCGCCTTTGGCAGCACCGGTTCAGCGCCGGCGACATGGTGGTGATACAGGGCCGCGCGAGCCGGTTGAATGAGGCATTGCAGGCGTTGCACCTGTTGCCGCTGGCCGAACGCAACCTGACCATCGGCCGGCCGCGCAACCGTTACCTGCCCCTGATCATCCTGGCCGTCGCCCTGCTCGCCATCGGCCTCGGCCTCGTCCACCTGGAAGTCGGGCTGTTCGTCGCCGCGACGCTGACCGTGCTGCTGCGGCTGATCACCGTGCGGGAGGCGTATGATGCGATCGACTGGCCCGTGATCATTATGCTGGGCAGCCTGATCCCGGTGGGCGAGGCGCTGAAGGACACCGGCGCCGCAGACCTGCTGGCGCACGGCCTGACCACCGTGGCGGTTCATCTGCCCGGTGTCCTGGCAGTGGGGCTGATCCTGGTCGTCTCGATGCTGGTCACGCCGTTCCTGCATCATGCCGCCGCTGTCGTGGTCATGGGACCTGTGGCCGCTGAAGTGGCGCGAAATCTGGGCTACAGCATCGACCCATTCCTGATGGCCGTCGGCTTTGGCGCCGCCTGCGACTTCCTGACCCCGATCGGGCACCAGAACAGCACGCTGGTGATGCGTCCCGCCGGCTACCATTTCGGCGACTACTGGCGCCTCGGTCTGCCCCTGACGGTGCTCGTCGCGATCGCCGGTACGGCGCTGATCGTTTGGTCGTGGCCTCTCCGATAGTCGGTTTCCCGTCATGGGTGGGCCGACCCACCCATTTGCCCCCACCGCTCGACCACATTGCCAACTACCCCGTCGCCGCCCCAAACACCCGCGTGAGAAACGCCCCGAAA
>DASQVN010000246.1:0-5814 GCA_035640755.1 Rhodopila sp. | reverse complement strand
GATGATGCGGCTGTTTGTGGAGAATTTCCTGCCGTTCAACGGATTGCCGGCGCCTGGTATCGATGAGTTGCGCTGGCCCCGCCCGGTGCGGCCAGGCGACCGGCTGACGCTGCTTGTTACCGTCGAACAGGCGCGGCGGTCGCGCAGCAAGCCGGACCGAGGATTGATCCACACGTTGATGGAGCTGCGGAATCAGGACGGAGAGGTCGTGCTGAGCATGCGGCCGATGAACCTGGTACGGACGCGGGGGGCGGGATAGAACACACGACCGCCGGGTCCAGCGTTCGTCATGTCTGCGCCGGCGGGCTTTTTTCGGCGATGGGTGGACACGGTACGGGTGGTTCGCCGTGCCAGCATGAAGCGACTATCCTATGCCTGCAACTGCGCCTGCGGCTCAATGCACAACCTGATATCGCCGCGAGTGATGCCGATGCCGGATCGCATTTTCCTGGTCCATGACCGCGCCACCGGCGTGGAAGCCATCCGCGCTTGTTTTACTGCGCATGCCTATGATCTTCACCGCCACGATGATTGGCTGGTCGGCGTCACCGACAGGGGGGTGCAGGATTTCATGTGCCGCGGCGCCCGGCGGCGCAGCACGCCAGGCCGTGTCATCCTGATCGAGCCGCAGGAGGCGCACGACGGCCAGGCGGGCGCAGCCGGGGGCTTTGCCTACCGGATGCTCTATCTGCCGCGCCCCTGGCTGCGGGCCGGTCTGGCCGACGCCCCGGGCGGCGATCCCGGCTTCTCGGCCAGTCTGTGTGACGACCCGCCGCTTGCCCGCGCCGTTCGCATGGCATGCACGACGTTGTTCCAGCCGTCGGAGCGCCTGGCGCGGGACGCCGCACTCGACGCCGTGCTGGACCGACTGCGCCCTCATCTTGGCCGGGGGCGGCGCGGCATGCCTATGGGCCGTGCGGAGCGGGCGGCGCGCCTGGCGCGCGAGCGGCTGCACGACGACATGGCGGCGGATATCGGTGCCGATGAGCTGGCGCACGCGGCTGGTGTCGCGGATCGGTTCCAGCTTACCCGTGCCTTCCGCGCCGCCTACGAGACATCGCCGCATGCTTATCTGGTGCAAATCCGGCTGCTCCATGCGCGCCGCCTTCTGGCTGCCGGAATGCGCCCCGCTGCGGTGGCAGCGGAGTGCGGCTTCGCCGACCAGAGCCACCTGGGTCGCCGCTTCCGGCGCGCCTATGGGATCACGCCGGCTTGCTACGGCACTCTCTGCACAGATGTTCCAGACAGGGGAATCAGGACCGGCTGAGATGCCCGTTCCACTGCTATGAACGGACACTCGAATATGATTTTCGACACGAAGGTGGCCATCCTGGTGTTGGACGGCCTCGCGGTCTGGCAGAAGCTGAACGTCACCGCCTTCCTGGCCACCGGGATTGCCGCGTCGGCGCCGGAAGCAATGGGCGAACCCTACGAGGATGCCTCGGGCCGCAGACATGCCCGTCTGCTGGGCCAGCCCATACTGATCTTCGCCGCCGAACCTGACGTGCTTCAGCGCGCCTATCGGCAGGCCATTGAACGGGACCTGACCCGGGCGGCATATGTCAGGGCCATGTTCGCCACAGGGCATGATGCGGCGAACCGCGCGGCGTTCAAGGCTGAGCCTGCTGATGCGCCTGACCTTGTCGGCCTTGCCCTGCGAGGCCCGAAGAAGGACGTGGACAATGCCACCAAGGGTGCCTCGTTACATCGTTAGACCGGCACGAGGTGATCCGTGTCTCCGGCGGTGGCCGCTACTTCAGGTGCGGCAGGGCGAGCCAGTCCTCGCTTTGCATTTCATCAAGGCGTGAGGCGGTGCGTTCGAACATCTGGGCATTTTCACCGCGCTCGTAGAGCTGGTCGGGTGGGGCGTCAGCGGAGGCGATCAGCTTGACGCGCTGGTCGTAGAGCGTGTCCACGAGGGTGATGAAACGGCGGGCCTGATCGAAGTTCTCCGGCGACAGGCGCGGGATGCCGTCCAGGATCAGCGTATGGAAGTCGGTGGCGACGGCCAGGTAGTCGCCGGCACCGAGGGCGGTGTTGCATAGGCGGTCGAAGGAGAAGCGGGCCACGCCATCCGCGGCGGCCGGCACCGTCAGCTCCCGCCCCATGACGGTCAGGATCACCGGATGGGAGGTGGCGCCGCCGCTGAGGCGGGAGAAGGCCGCATCGAGGGCATGGGTGGCCGCGGTGTCGGCGGGGACGTACCAGGTGCGCAGGCCGCGCAGGCGTTCACGCCGGTAATCGCGGGCGCCGTCCATCACCAGCAGCTCGAGCCGCTGCTTGATCAGGCCGATGAACGGCAGGAAGGCGTCGCGGCCGGGGCGGCCCTTGAACTGGTCGTCGGGCGCGGTGTTGGAGGTGGTGACCATGACCACGCCGCGGTCGAACAACGCCTGGAACAGCCGGCCCAGGATCATCGCGTCGGCGATGTCGTTCACCTGGAACTCGTCGAAGCACAGCAAGGCGGAATCGGCGGCGATGCTGTCGGCGAGCGGCGGGATGGGGTCGGTGGTGGCGGGGTGCGCCCTCTTCCAGGCGTGAATGCGGGCGTGCACGCGCTGCATGAACCTGTGGAAATGGATGCGCTGTTTCCGCTGCACGTCGGCGGTTTCGTAGAACAGGTCCATCAGCATCGATTTGCCGCACCCGACCTCGCCCACCAGATAGAGGCCGGTGGGCACGTATTCCTCGGAATGGCGGCGGCGCATCAGGCGGCCGAACAGGCTGCTGCCGAGACCGGTCCCCTCGGGCGTGGGCGGGCGCGGATCGTAGCCGCGCAGACGCTCCCACAGGTCGTGCAGGTGTTCGGCGGCGTGGGCCTGCGCCGGATCGGGCTTGAGGGTGCCGTCGGCGACCAGGGCCTGGTAGGCCGGCAACGGGCCGGTCTGCCGGTTCAGGTGGAGCGGGGTTGGCTTATCCATGGCGGGGTGTGAAAGCAGATAGCGTGTACGTTTGTAAAAGCCTAGACTTCTCGTTGCATGACGGAAGCAACCCTGCCCCCCATCCTGCCCGCAGTGATTGACCTTGCACGTCAGGCCGGGGCCCGCATTGCCGACGAGTTCAGCCGTCCGCAGGGGCCGCGCTTCACCCACCAGGACAGCGCCCCAATCGATGCGGAGGTGGAGCTGTTCCTGCGCGCCGGGCTGACCGCGCTGTTTCCGGTCCGGTTCGTCGGCGAAGAATCCGGCGTGCAGACGGCCGAGGCCAACGGCTACTGCTGGGTGGTCGATCCGCACGACGGTACCCGTGCCTTCCTGGAGGGACGGCGGGGCAGTGCGGTCTCCATCGCGCTGCTGCGCCACGGCGTGCCGGTGCTGGGCGTCGTGTACGCGCCGCTGTCGCCGGACCGGGGGTCGGACCTGATCGCCTGGGCCGAGGGTGGGCCGATCCTTCGCAACGGCGTCCCTGTTGCGGTTGACCTGCGGCGGCGCAGGCTGACGGCACACGATGTTGTGTTCCTGAACCATGGCGCCTGGCAGCGGCCGGTCTGGAGCGGCACGCGCTGCGCGCCGGCGCGGTTCATGCCTCTGCCCTCGATCGCCTACCGGCTGGCGCGGGTCGCGGTGGGTGATGGCATCGCGGCGATGACGCTGCGTCCGGTGAATGCGCACGATATTGCCGCGGGCCATGGACTGCTGCTGGCCGCCGGCGGCGTTCTGGTAACCGAGGACGGGGAGATGGTGCGCTACACCGAGGGCGGCAGCAGCCGACCCTCGGCATGCTTCGGCGGCGCACCGGAGGCCGTGGCGGAGTTGCGTGCGCGGACCTGGCGCGGCGCAACCGAGCCGCGGCGGGAGCCGAAGGAGACGTTCGGCTGGCCGCGCGTGCCGGAGAGCACGCGGCTGGACCGCGCGCTGGGCTGCATGTTGGGGCAGGTAATCGGAGACAGTCTCGGCTCCCTGGTCGAGTTCCGGAGCCGCGCGGCGATCGCGGCGGACTATCCCGACGGGGTGCGGAACCTCGGCGACAGCCCGGTCTGGCATACGCTGGCCGGGCAGCCGACGGACGACTCGGAGCTGGCGCTTGCGCTGGCACGCAGTTTGGTGCGGTGTCGGGGTTACGATCCTGAGGACGCGGCGAGGTCCTATGCGGAGTGGTATGACAGCGGACCGTTCGACTGCGGCAACACCATTGCCATCGCGTTGGAGGCTGCGTCGCTCGCGCCGCATGGTAAGGCCGATGCGGCGCGGCGGGCGGCGAGTCGCGACAGCCAGGGCAATGGGTCGCTCATGCGCATCGCGCCAATCGGGATTTGGGCGGCCGATCCGGAGGAGGCGGCGCGGATCGCCGATGCGGACTCGGCCCTGTCGCACCCGCATCCAGTGTGCCGAGCGGCGTGCTCTGCCATGGCCGGGGCGGTTTCGGCGGCGCTGGCAGGGGCCGATCAGCGAGGCATGCTGGACGCAGCGCTGCGCATCGCCCTGGCGCGCGACGTGCAGCCGGTAATTGACGCACTGCGGCGCGCTGCAGCCGGCGAGGCGGTGCGGGAGTTCCAGCACCAGATGGGCTGGGTGCTGATCGCGCTGCAGAATGCATTCTACCATCTGGCAATCGGGTCTTCGGTCGAGACGGCGCTGGTCGAGACCGTGGGCCAGGGGGGCGATAGCGACACGAACGGCGCGGTGGCCGGTGCATTGCTGGGGGCCGCCTATGGCCGGACCGCCCTGCCCCGCCGGTGGGTGCTGCCGGTGCTGACCTGCCGGCCGGACGAAGGCCTGCATCCAGCGCGGCCCAGGCCCGACGTGTATTGGCCTGACGACCTGCTCGACCTGACCGAGGCGTTGCTGCTAAGCCGCCATTCATCATGATCGACCTCGATTATGCCAAGCTGGCGGCGACACCGGTCTCGGACGACCCGTTCCCGCATGTTGTGGTGCCCTGGTTCGTGCCCGAGGCCAGCCTGGGTGCCGTGCTGGCCGACCTGCCACCGCTGGGCAAGCGGGGCTCGTTCCCGGTTGACGCGGTGCGGCTCGGCCCGAACGCAGCGGCGCTGATGCAGGCGATTCAGGGCGCTGAGCTGCGCGGCATCATTGCGCGGATGTTCGGGCTGGACCTGGATGACGCGCCGACGATGGTGACGCTACGCGGCTGGACGAGCGAGCAGGATGGGCGGATCCACTGCGACTCGCGGGCGAAGCGGGTGACGGTGCTGCTGTATCTGAACCGGGCAACCGATGCGTTCAGCCGGCAGGAGGGCTGCCTGCGCCTGCTGCGCGGCCCCGAGAACCTGGAGGATTACGCGGTGGAGGTGCCGCCGGTGAACGGCACGCTGCTGGTGTTCCCCAATGGACCGACGACGTGGCATGGGCACCGGCAGTTCGTTGGCCAGCGCTACAGCGTGCAGTTGAACTATATGACGACCGACCAGAAGGCACGCAGCGAACTGCGGCGGCACCGGATTTCTGCGTTCATGAAGCGGTTGACGCGCGCGGCCTGACGCGCTTCGGCGGCAGGGGGCCAAGCCCCGGCCATGACGGATTGGTAACGACGGATTGGTAACGCTGGCGAAGGCGTTATTGCCGCGCCTCTGTCCTGATGGCTATGCAGGTCGTCGTATCCGGCGGGCTCTGGTAGCCTGACGGCATGGCGTTCGATCCTGACAGAATTCCGAATCTGGCCGGCCGAGCGGAGCTGCTGACGCCGGCGCAGATGGGGCGAGCGGACCGGACGGCGGCAGCCTTTGGCGCGCCGGGGCCGGCGCTGATGGAAGCGGCCGGGTGGGCGGTTGCGCGCGCGGTCATGCGGTGCATGGGACACGGGCGGGTGCTGGTACTGGCTGGGCCGGGCAACAACGGCGGCGATGGCTATGTGTCG
>DASQVN010000245.1:0-4924 GCA_035640755.1 Rhodopila sp. | reverse complement strand
CTTGGCGAGGCCGGGTACCCGGACGAGGCGAAGGCCTGGCGCGACTGGCTGTTGCGCGCGGTCGCGGGCGGCCCCGAGCAAATCCAGATCATGTATGGCATTGGCGGTGAGCGGCGCCTTCCGGAATGGACGGCCGACTGGTTGCCAGGCTTTGACCAGGCGAAGCCGGTCCGGGTCGGCAACGCAGCCGCTGCCCAACTCCAACTCGACGTCTTCGGTGAGATTGCCGATGCCATGTTCCAGGCGCGGCTGCGAGGCATGCCCGCGAGCCCTCGTTCACAGGCCATCGGCAAGGCGCTCATGGACTATCTTGAGCGAACCTGGAGCCAGCCCGACGAGGGCATCTGGGAAGTGCGAGGGCCGCGCCAGCATTTCACCCACTCGAAGGTCATGGCATGGGTCGCCTTTGATCGTGCGGTGAAATCCGTCGAGCAATTCGGTGTTGAAGGGCCGGTAGAGCGATGGACGGCCATCCGGAACCGGATCCATCAAGACGTTTGTCGTCACGGCTTCGACAGACACCTGAACAGCTTCGTGCAAGCCTATGGGTCGAAGCTGCTTGATGCGAGTTTGCTACTGCTGCCCCTAGTCGGCTTTCTGCCCGAAGATGATCCACGCATGAGGGGGACCTTGGCTGCGATCGAGCGGTCGCTGATGTTCGATGGGTTTGTCTTTCGCTATAACAGTGACGAGGCGTCAGACGGGTTGCCGCCAGGGGAAGGTGCGTTCATAGCGTGCAATCTCTGGTATGCTGATAACTTGATCCTGACAGGACGGCAGACTGAAGCGCGCGCCATGTTCGAGCGCATCCTGAGCCTTCGTAACGATGTGGGCCTGCTCGCGGAGGAGTACGACCCTCGAGCAAGGCGGCAGATGGGAAATGTCCCGCAAGCGTTCAGTCACGTGGCACTGGTGAACACCGCGTTGAACTTGACCCGTTCTGACGGGCCGGCGGAAGAGCGGTCGCGAGAAACCGGGACGCCCTAGCCGTATCGGCTTCTGCCGGAGACCATGGCTCGCACCGATCCGTCTGCTGCTTTGCCCCGGAGATACGCCGGACTGGTCATACGCCCCTCGTTCTGCGACTGGGTAGGCAGAAACCGTCGGAGAGCTGCCATTATGGCGAAGGAATTCGTAGGCGACCGCCTGGGCCGGTTTGTGGCTGAGTCACGCTGGGAAGCACTGCCTGAGGCCTTACGCCACGAGGCGAAGCGCTCGCTGCTGAACTTCCTGGGCTGCGCCATCGGCTCGGCGCACACCGAACCGGTCGCAATCGCAACACGGGTCCTGGTCCCGCTGTCCGGCGCCGAGCGTGTAACCGTGTTCGGCCGGGGCGAGCGGCTCGACCCGCTCGGTGCGGCGTTCATCAATGCGGTCAGCAGCAATTTGCTTGATTATGACGACACGCACCTCCGCACAGTCATTCATCCGACAGCCCCGGTCGCGCCCGCGGCCTTGGCGCTCGCTGAACAGCGCGGCTTGTCCGGCGCTGCGGTGCTGCACGCCTTCACCCTCGGTGCAGAGATCGAATGCCGGATCGGCAACGCTGTCTCACCCGGCCATTACGCGCGCGGCTGGCACATCACCTCGACCTGCGGGGTGTTCGGCTCCGCCGTCGCGAGTGCCAGGCTGCTGGGCCTCTCCGCTGAGCAGACATGGCACGCGCTGGGCATCGCCTCGAGTCAGTCCGCGGGCACGGTGGAGAACCTGCCGAACGGCGCGAAGAACGTCAGCGTCGGCAATGCGGCTCGCAACGGGTTGTTCGCTGCCCTATTGGCCGAGCAGGGTTACGACGCCGCACCCGCGGCCCTTGAGGGAACGCTTGGGTGGGCCCGAGCGATGGGTGACGAATTGGCTGGGGCCGAGGTGGTGGATGCTCTCGGCGAACGATGGGAGCTCCTGCAGAACACGTATAAGCCGTATCCGTGCGGTATCGTCATGCACGCGGTGATCGATGCGTGCTTCGCGCTGCGGCGGGACCACGCACTGCCTGCCGAGCAGATTACCGAGATCATCATATCGGGGGACCAGCTGCTGCTGGACCGCGGCGATCGAGCTGTCGCGAATGAGCGCGATGCCCGGGTCAGCATCCATCATTGTGCAGCGGTCGCTTTCCTGTTCGGTGCCGCGGGCCTGACGGAATTTGCGGAACCGATCGTGCATGATCCCGCCGTTGTCGCCTTGCGCGCGCGCACCAGCGCACGGCTAGACACCAACAGTCCACGGGGCGCGGCGACCGCAACGGTGCGCACGAACGACGGCCGCATTCTGACGGCGACTGTAGCGCATGCACGCGGCAGCACGCAGATCCCGCTCACCGATCAGGAACTGGCGGACAAAGTGCGCGGGCTCGTCAACTACGCCGGCTTCGCCTCATCGGCCGACGACATGATCGCCGCCATTTGGCAGCTCGACAGATTCGATAGTCTCACACCATTGCTCCACAAGCTCCCGACCCAGTAAGCGCTCGCCTCTGCGCTGTCCGGGCGTTGCGGGTTGCTCGGTAAGCCGCATCAGCAAAAGCGTATGATGAGTCGACCATCGGTTCGTTGGCCGCCGTACGGGGTTATTGAACCTTCTGCTAGTCAGGTACACCTGCGCGAATTGATGCTGTCCGGTTTCACCGCATGACGAACGGGTTTGGCACCTCGGCGGCCGTGCTAATCCAGACACTCTTTTGTTGTAGGTATTCATAAATCGCGTGTTGCCCGCTCTCCCGTCCAAGGCCGCTCCGCTTGTAGCCCCCGAACGGCGACATGAAACTGACGGCACGATAGGTGTTAACCCAGACGGTGCCGGCGCGAAGCCGTTCAGACATCACGATCGCGCGGCGCATGCTTTGCGTCCAGACACCAGCCGCAAGGCCATAGATCGTATCGTTCGCGATCGCCACCGCTTCTTCCTCATCCGTGAACGGAATGACCGACAGGACTGGGCCGAATATTTCCTCGCGCGCAATGCGCATCTGGTTGCTCACGCCAGTAAACACGGTTGGCTGGACAAATCGACCGGAGCCGAATTCGTTGCTGTCGGCGGGACCGCCGCCAAGTACCGGGGTGGCTCCCTCCTGCTTGCCAACGTCCAAGTAATCCAGGATCTTGCGATATTGCGGCGGCGTGGTGACGGGACCAACTTGCGTGTCCGGGTTCGATGGATCGCCCATTCGAGCGGTCTTTGCGAACGCGACCAGCTTGTCGACAAATTCATTGTGCACTGACCTCTGCACCAGTAGCCGCGACCCGGCGATGCAGGTCTGACCGGTGGCAGCGAAGATGCCGGAGATCGCACCCTTTACCGCATCGTCCATGACGGCATCATCGAACACGATATTCGGCGACTTGCCGCCCAACTCCAGCGTCACCCGCTTCAGCCCACGGGCCGCCGCCTCGTACACATGTTGCCCGGAAAGCTCGCCCCCGGTGAAGGCCACCTTGGCGACGTCCGGATGGGATACCAGCGGCTCGCCGACCTCGTTGCCGTAGCCGGTGACGATATTGACCACGCCCGGCGGGAAGCCCGCCTTCTCCACGAGCCGGCCGAATTCCAATGTCGAGGCCGAGGTGAATTCGCTGGGCTTGATCACCACGGTGTTGCCTGCGGCCAGCGCTGGGGCAAGTTTCCAGGCCAGCAGCAACAGCGGAGAGTTCCACGGCGTGATCGCCGCCACGACGCCCAGCGGCTCCCAGCGGGTGAAGTTGAACACCCTGGCCTTGTCGCTCGGCAGGACGCCGCCCTCGACCTTATCGGCCAAGCCGCCGAAATAATAGAACCATTGTGGAACATACCGGGTCTGGCCGAGCATCTCGGTGATCAGCTTGCCGTTGTCGCGCACTTCGGTCTGGGCCAGCGCTTCGGCGTTTTCCGCAATCAGGTCACCGAGCTTCCGCAACAGCGCCCCGCGCTGCGTCGCTGTCATATTCGGCCAGGGGCCCTTGTCAAACGCCGCCTTCGCAGCGGCGACGGCACGGTCCACGTCCGGGGCGCCGCAGCGCGGGATCAAAGCCCAGGTCGCACCGGTATACGGATTGTCGGTTTCGAAGTAGTCGCCCGAGGCCGACCCGCTCCATTCGCCGCCTATCAAGAGCTGGTATTTTGGAAGTGACATGGCTCGCTCCTGTCCCTGCCGCGTCTTGATGACCTCGCCAGGCAGCTGCCGCCAACGTTACTCCCGATACCTACGCGCGTCACGCCCATGCCCTGCGGTGGGCGCTCAATCGGCGGATACGAACGGGGACAACGGAAGGTGGAGCATCATACAAACGCCCAAGCAACCTCTCCGGCTCTACCCTCGGCGGCCGGCGATCAGCGGGAGCAGGAGACCAACATCCTCGAGTTGCTCCAATCGATCGATCGCGTCCACCAGACGTGCCGGCGCTTCGGGCGCAAGCGGCTCGGCGGCAAACGAACAGCATCGATAGTATTTTTGCAGGTGCGCTTCGCGCGTGATCGGGCGGGCTGGACTTCCGAGCATGGTGGTGCAATTCCAACGCAGTGAAGTCCCGTTCCTGAGATGCACAACGACGGCCTGGGGCGCCAAAGCATTGGGGTCTGGATTGCCATCACTCCGGCATTCTACCCGCCCGGCCAAGGCGTGTGTCTCCGGGTAAGCCAAGGCATTGCCTCGAAAATCAGCGAGGTCGAGCGTTCCAGACTGCAACACCTTCGCAATCACATACCCCATGCACAGGCGGGCGTAGGCTGCGGTTACATTTGGCGCCAACTTCCGGCCTACCAAACGCGCGATTAAAGGCGGAGCCACGACTTCCACCCGATCGACATCGCCGGCCGTGAACCCGTGCTTCTCTCGCAGGACCATGACGCCTTCAATCCCGCCATGGTTTGCCCGTCCGGCCGGGAATGGCTTATGGCTGAACTGCGCGATGCGCCACGCGCGACCAAGATCCGCAAGGATCGGATCCAGATC
>DASQVN010000244.1:0-3403 GCA_035640755.1 Rhodopila sp. | reverse complement strand
CACGATCTGCGGCTACCCGGACGACCAGGGCGGCCCGCTCGCCCTCGGCCGCAGCCTGGCCGAGATCGACGCCGCGTGTCAGACCGCCAACACCGGCCGTTTCGTTGACGTGCCGACCACGGTCGGCTTCTGCATGTACATCCGCCGCGACGCCCTCGACCAGCTCGGCTGTTTCGATACCGAACGATTCGGTCACGGCTACGGCGAGGAAAACGATTTCTGCCTCCGCGCCGCCGCGGCCGGGTGGACGCACCGTCTGGCCTGCGACCTCTTCGTCTACCACAAGGGCCAGGTCAGCTTCGGCGATCGCCGCAACACGCTCGCCGCCAAGGCCACCGACCTGCTGCTGGAACGCTTCCCCGACTATGCGCAGCGCGTCGCTCGCCACATCACCCGCGGCGAAACAACCCCCGCCCGCTTCGCCGTCACCGCCGAACTGTTCCGGCAAAGCGGGCTGCCGGTCATCCTCATGGTCACGCACGGCCTGGGCGGCGGCGTGCGCCGCCATGTCGGCCTGCTGGTCGAACGGTATCGCCGCAAGGCCCATGTATTGTTGCTGGAGAGCACCGAACGCGGCCTGGCCCTGTCGGTGCCCGCGCTGCCGAACCACCCCGCCCAGCCCCTGCCCGCCGACCGTGACGAGGATCTCGCCATCATCCTGCAAGCCCTGCATGTCAGCTGGGTCCACATCCACCACCTGATGGGCATCGACGCCGACATCCCAGCCATCATCCGCCGGCTCGGCGTGCCGTTCGACACCACGGTTCATGACTATTACGGCATCTGCCCGCAGATAAACCTGCTGCCCTCCCGCCATGGTCTTTACTGTGGCGAACCGGATATCGGCGCCTGCAACGCCTGCATCGCCCGCTCCCACCACTGGGCGCGCGACATCCTCACCTGGCGGGCGGAGCACGCCTGGCTGTTCCGCGACGCGGAGCGGGTGCTCTGCCCCAGCCAGGACACTCTCGGCCGCCTGAAACGTTACTATCCCGAAGCGCGCCTCGTGCTCGCCCCGCATGAGCCCGTGAAGGCCGAGCCCTGGCCGTTGCGGCCGGCCCGCCCCGGCAAGGGCAGGTTGCGAATCGCCGTACTCGGCACGCTCGCCGAACACAAGGGCTGCGCCAGCGTCGCCGCGCTGGCCGAACTGATGGACCCGAAACGGTTTGAGCTGCACCTGATCGGCGCGATCGACGGCGCCTTCCCTGATGTCGCCCGCGCCCGCACGAAGGTGACCGGCCGCTACGACGATGCCGATCTCCCCGCCCTGATCGACAGCACCGCACCGCACCTGATCTGGTTCCCGATGGCCTGGCCGGAGACGTTCAGCTACACGCTCAGCGCCGCCATCGCCTCGGGCCTCCCCATCGCCGCACCGCGGATCGGCGCGTTTCCGGAACGTCTCGCCGGCCGCCCGATGACCTGGCTCGCGCCCGTCGGCACGCGGCCGTCCGCCTGGCTCGACCTGTTCGAAACGATCCGCACCACCCTTGGCGCGAAGCATGCCGCTCCGGTCCCGGTGCGCGTGCAGCAACCTGATTTCTACGCCCGCGACTACCTTGCCCGCCCCCGCAAGGCCGTTGTGGCGAAACGCCGCCCACGCCTGGCAATCGTGCCTGAACGTTACGACAACGGCTTCCCGACCCCCTGCGCCTACATCCGCCTGCTCCAGCCGCTGAGCCATCCGGCAATCGGCGGCGGCTTCGAAACCGCGGTGCACGATTGCGAAACGATCCTGGGCGCGGAAGCCGACATCATCATCACCCAGCGCTTCGCGCCGCCGGACCGGAAGGCCGCCGACCGCCTGATCGCCCACGCCCGCCAATGCGGCGCCACCCTCATCTATGATCTCGACGACGACCTGCTGAACATTCCCCGCAGCCATCCCGACGCCCCGGTCCTGCGTCCCCAGGCCAGGATCGCGAAGCAGATGCTGCTGGCCGCCGACATCGCCTGGGTCTCCACGGCAGCGCTCGCCGAAACGATCGCCCCGGTGCGCGCTGATGCCCTTGTCATCGAGAACCGCCTGGATGAACGGATCTGGGCGGCCGAACCCCTGCCCGAGCCGCACTGGAACGGCCCGGTGCGCATCCTCGCCATGGGCACCACCAGCCACGCGCAGGATTTCGCCCTCATCGAGCCGGCACTGGTCCGCCTGAAAAACGAATACGGCGGCCGCGTCAGCATCGACATCCTGGGCATGACGGACGCGGCCGATCTGCCCCCCGGCCTGAACCGCATCGCACCGACGCCGCACGCCGCGCGGTCCTACGCCGGCTTCGTGCAATGGCTGACCGCGCGCCGCCCGGCCTGGGATATCGGCCTCGCCCCGCTGCTCGATACGCCATTCAACCGCAGCAAGTCCGCGCTCAAGGCAATGGACTATGCCGCCGCCGGGATGGCGGTGCTGGCCTCCGACGTCCCGGTCTACCGCGGCTCCCTCGCCGACGGCCCCGCCGGGCAGCTCGTGGCAAACACGCCGGAGGCCTGGCACGCCGCCCTCGACTGGCTGATCCGCAACCGCGGCCTCCGCCAGCAGCTCGCGCGCCAGGCAAGGGAGGCGTTCCTGGCCTCCGCCACCCTGGCCAGGCGACCCGATCAATGGCGGGATGCCCTGATGCAGGCGATGCCGCTGCGCCGGACCGGGTCGGCAGCATGAGCCAGCTCGACCGCGTTCTCGCCGGTCTGGTCGATGCCGGCTGGTACCGCATCCGGTACCCGGATACCGCCGGCCTCGACCCCGCGGAACACTTTGCCCACTTCGGCATGGCCGAGGGCCGCGACCCCAACCGGTTCTTCGACGGCGCCTTCTACGCGAACGAGTATCCCCAGGCCGCGGCAAGCGGCACGCCGCCGCTGCTGCACTATCTGTTCGTGGGTGCCGCCGAACACCTTGACCCGCATCCCCGGTTCGACGCCGCCTGGTATGTCAGCCAACACCCCGAGGCCGCGGCCAACCCGCTGCTGTTCCACCTCCGCACCGGCCAGCGGCACGGCTTTCCAACCTGTCTGCAACTCGACATCCGCGACTTCCAGCCTTCCGGCCGCCCCCCCTTGGCGCCGCCGACGGGCGTCACCGCCGATGTGCTGATCCTGCCGGACGGCAGCCCGGACCGGGCGCGCCGCTGCGCGGACCTCGTTCTGGCCCGGTCCGGTCCGCGCCTCGGCCAGGTCGTCCTGCTGCGCGCGGCGCGCCGAGCAGTGACGACGGAAGCGGTCAACCGCGCCATTGGGCAGTCCGGCGAGCACGATGTCGTACTGCTCGACGCCAGCGCCGAGGTGCCGGAGGGGTGGCTCGACCGCCTGATGGTCCACGCCTACGCGGCCTCGCGCGTCGCCAGCATCTCGCCGCTGCTCTGCCGCACATTGCCCGCCGGAACATCCCCGGCCGGGGCCGATGCCG
>DASQVN010000243.1:0-3190 GCA_035640755.1 Rhodopila sp. | reverse complement strand
AACGCGATCCGGCGGCAGGATTTCGGCCACAAGTCCAAGATCCTTCGCTTCCTGCGCCGACAACGTTTGTCCAGTGAGCAGGAAATAGCGACCCCGGTTCATGCCCATCAGCAGCGGCATGACGATATGCATGCCGTCCCCAGGCAGCATCCCGGACATGAAATGTGCGGAGTCCTGAAACGCCGCCGTATCCGCCGCGAGCACAATGTCTGACAACAGCGGAATTTCGCAGTGCCGCCAAGCCGGGCCGTTGATCGCCGCAATCACCGGCACTTCAATGTTCAGCAGGTTCATCAGCAAGGCACGGCCTTCCCAGTGCACGCGGTCATACGCGTTGGCGGTCAGACCTTGAGCCAGTGATCGTGTCCCAGTCGTAGCGCGGACGCCCGACCATTCGTCACCTGTTCCAGTCAGGATGACCACTCGGTTGTCTCGGTCGCGTGCAACGTCGGCAAATGCGTCAGGCAGTTCTCCATGCGGACCGAGCCCCCAGCGCAGCGGACCGTTGTCAGTGTGGAACCGCATTTCCAGGATGCCGTTCTCGCGCCGCATGTGGATGCACGAGTACTTTGTTGCGTAGCTGTCAAACCGGCTCATCGCAGTGTCTCCCCTGGACATGGATCTTGTGGCGTCGACGGGTGATGGCGTGATCCGCTGTTGGACCCGTGCGCCGGTGCCCCTGAAGAGTAGAGCCTCATTGCGTCCTGTCACACTGGTGCTGATGCGCCCCCATCATCTTGCGGCGTCATAAGGCAAGTGTCGTACCGACCTCTTGTCCCAACGGAGGCTCCCAACGACAATCGTCTCCGAACGGGGACAAGCAGGCGGTCCTGGACGCGACCGAGCACGGCGCGACGCTGGTTCAGGTCGGACGGCGGGATCGTTCCGCAGCTGCCAAGGTCGGCGGGGCGGACTGCTGAGCTGCAGCATCGGCGCCGTCCTTGGGTGCCGTTCTAACGACTACAGCCGAAACGCGGGATGGTTGGGTGTGGAGGAGTGCGAGGACGAACCTCGAACCCATGTCCCTCGATCGGCTTGGCTGTGGGCACCGACTATGGCTCCCCAGAGGTCAGCTTGCCCCTCCGATGATCATCGAACATCTTCACACCGCCGAACCAGGGAGCGTCCGAGAATGGCACAACCACTGCGCATGGGGGTCATCTATGACCTGCGAAACCCGCCCGGATCGGGGATGCGAACGCCTGACCTGTATGCCGCCGTGCTCGAGCAGGTGACCTGGCTCGACAGCCTCGGGCTCGACCTCGTCTGGTTCACGGAACACCACTTTGTTGACGACGGCTATCTGCCGTCCTGGATCCCGGTGGCCAGCGCGATGGCAGCACGCACACGGAATGTCCGCTTCTCCTGTGACGTCTGCCTGCTTCCGTTCAATCACCCGATCCGTCTGGCCGAGGATCTGGCAGTGCTCGACAACATCAGCGGCGGCCGGGTGGAGATCGGTGTCGGTCTCGGCTATGCCCTGCATGAGTTCCGCGGCTTCGGCCTGCCGGTCTCGCACAGGCTGTCCTACACAGATGAGGGGCTCGAGGTTCTGACCCGTGCCTTCACCGGCGAGCGGTTCTCCTTCCGGGGCAAGCGCTATGACTTCCAGGACGTCATCATTCGCCCGGGCTACGTGCAGCCGGGCGGTCCTCCGCTCTGGGTCGCCGCCCTTGCCGAGGCTGGCGCGCTGCGAGCGGCTCGGTTCGGGGCCAATCTCCTGCCGCAGGGACCGCGGGCACGCGCGCTCGATCCCTGGCATGCCGCACTGAAGAAGGATGGACGTGATCCAGGCCAGCATCGCGTCGGGATCATTCGCTCCTGCCTGGTCAGCGACGATGCGGCACCCGACTTTGCCCCCATTCGTGAGGCGGAGCGCCGGCGCATGGCGCTCTACAACGAATTCCGCGCGGTATCGGGCGGACATGGTGGGGTGGCCGGCATCACGCAGGAACAGCGCATCCCGCAAAGCTGGATTGTGGGCACGCTGGACGAGTGCGTTGAGCAGATGGCGGCCTTCATCCGGGAATACGGCTTCACCGACATTGTCTGCTGGGCCGTGCCGCCGGGCCTGCGCCCGGACCAGATGAACCGTCACCTGGAGCGATATGCAACGGAACTGGTGCCGCGGCTGAAGGCGATGCTTCCTGGCGAGGCGCTCGGAAACTGACACTGACAGTCAATGTGTGGCCGATGCCCGCCGCTCGGACTGAGTGGCAACGTCATTGCCAATCCTCGATCCACACGACAAGCTGCCGCCTCAAGGGGAGGTCCAACATGAAGATCGGCGTGTTCTCGACATTCATGTCGCCCTTGGCGACGCCGCAAATGATCCGCGACTTCGGCAAACGAGCTGAGGACATGGGTCTCGATTCGATCTGGATGGGCGAGCATGTCGTGCTGTTCGACACACTCACATTCGGCTACCCCGGCTCCAAGGACGGGCGTGTGCCAGTGCCGGAAGGCGGCGGAATGTTGGATGTCACCGCCACCTTCGGCTTCCTAGCTGCGGTGACGACGAAGGTGCGCTTCGGCACCGGCGTCGCCCTCGTGCCGCAGCGCAACCCTCTCTACACCGCCAAGGAAATCTGCACCCTCGACTGGCTGACCAACGGACGCATCGATTTCGGCATTGGCGTGGGCTGGAACAAAGAGGAGGTCGAAGCGTGTGGTTATCGTTGGGAGGACCGCGGCGGGCGCTGCGATGAGTTCCTCGAGGTGATGCGCCGGCTCTGGACTGAGCCGGTCGTGGATTTTGCCGGGAAGTGGCTGCAGTTCGAAACCTGCCGCCTGGATCCCAAGCCCATTCAGAAGCCGCACGTACCGATCATCGTTGGCGGCTATGCCGATGCGGCGCTGCGTCGTGCCGTGCGCTTCGGCGCCGGCTGGTACGGTTTCAACAGAGACCCGGCCGCGACCGGAGAAATGCTCCGCCGTCTGGACGCAGCATTTGAGGAAGCGGGGGGCAAGCGAGGCCCAGACTTCGAAATCATCATTACGCCACCAGCCGCCATGTCGATCGACGCCATGCAGGAATATGCGGAACTTGGGGTCGACCGTCTGGTGGTGAATCTTGGTAGCCAGCGGCCTGAGCGCGTTGACCATCGTCTGGCAGACATAGAGAGACTGGTGAAGATGGCGGCGTAACCGCGCCATCAGTTCAGGATACACTGTCTGAACTGATGCGCGG
>DASQVN010000242.1:0-6050 GCA_035640755.1 Rhodopila sp. | reverse complement strand
CAATCCCGCCGCCCGCCCGGTGGTCGCCGTGACGTTCGCCTCCAGGCTGGAGCTGTTCGGCCTGGGCGAGCCCGACGCCGCGGCCGGTGGCGAACTGAGGTTCCGCAATCCGGGCCATCCGGCGGCCCGCCTTCCCGCGCTGGCGCCGGCGGTGATGTCGTCGGTTTGAACAGCACAAGCGAAGCCGCCTGGCCATATCCAACTTTCAGCCGCAAAAGTGCCATCTTGTGGCGATTTCGTGGGACAATGAAGAAATTTGAGAGGTGGTAATGTCGGATGCTGATTTCGCCCGGAAGCTGGATGAGCTCGATCGCCTGCTGAACGACCCGGACGTCCCGATGCAGCCGGACCGCATCTGGTCGTTGCTGGCGGATGTATCCCGTCCCGATGTCGCGGGGTTGCGGATGGCTCCCGGCTCCGGCGTGCATCACGGAACCGAATCGTAAGGAAGTGCCGGCCCGGTCGCCTGAACGGCCGGGCCGGCAGATCAGGGCGGAAGCGTCAGCGGATGCGTCCCCACGGCGACTGGGGCGGCAACAGACGGAAATATCTTCGGCTGCCCCTGACTGTTTCAGAACAATGCCAGGATTGCCCTGCGGCGGCGCCTATCCGGCAGCTTCCAGGCCACTCGTTGCAGCCCGGCGCAGCGAAATGTGCCAGCCACGCTGATTTCCCAAGCGGGTGTCAAAAAATTTTTCGCCGCGTTGCTAAATTCATTGACAAATCGAGCGAATCGCGTGCAATTTATCGCCCATTCGGGCGTGTCTGCATGTTTCGGCCCGGTTTAACAAGGAAATGCTATGTCAAAGGCGTTCATCGCGCGCGTCCTGCAGGAATCCACCTCGGTCACCGGTGCCACCGCGGCCCGCGCCACCAATGAGCTGATCGACGCCATCGTCAAGGAGCTGCGGAGGAACGGCAAGTTTACGCTGCCCAGCTTCGGCACCTTCATCGTGCGCAAGACCAAGGCGCGCAAGGCCATGAACCCGCGCACCGGCGAAGCCATCCGGGTCAAGGCCGGCAAGACCGTGCGCTTCAAGCCTTCGCCCGTGCTCAAGAAGGCGGTCTGACCGCGCGCGTTCCGGCCGGCGCGGCACCGCCGGCCTACCGCAGCCTGGCCAGCACAGCGCGATGCGCCACCCAGGCAATCGCGCACCCGGTCAGGATCAGAACGCCCCAGATCAGCGCGTTCGACCAGCTCCCGTCCTTGATCTCGTTGAGCGAGATGCCCATGAGCTGCGCTGGATAGATGTGCACCGGCGCCCAGACCAGGGCGGACGTGACATTCGCCGCCAGAAATCGGCGTTGATGCATCCCGGCCATCCCTGCCACCAGCGGCACGGTCGAGCGCAGCACCGGCACGAACCGGCACAGCGCCACGCTCGCCGTACCATACCGCCGGAAGAACCGCTCGGCATTCCCCATCAGCTCGGGACGGCCCGAAAAGGGCCATAGCCGCACCAGCCGGCAGGAAAACCGCTTGCCCACCCAGAAGGAAACAAAATCGCCGACCACCGCGCCGAGGATCGACAGCACCAGGAACGGCGTCATCGACTGTCCCGCCATGGCGGCCGCACCGGCGACAGCCATCAGGATGGGGGTGCCGGGGATCAGGATGCCCAGCACGGCAACGGCTTCAATGATCGCAGCCAGGAACACCGCCGCCAGCGCGCACAGCGGATAGACCGCGACGAGGCCGGCAACATGTTCAACCCACGACCACATGAATGACGTTGCCTTCCATATCCGCGACGCCTGCCATGATGCCTGGCCATGACGCCGGAACCCAGCCCCTGTGCTGCATGTAGCAAGCCCGCATGGCGCCCGCAACGACCACGAAAAAAGACCCCCTCAGGGGTCATGACGAATCATCCACGGTTCCCGGTACACAGCGAAAAAACCATGATGTGGCGCACGTGCACAATCCTCGCGGCAGGTCAACACGGCGCCATTGTTACGAATCGTTAGTCCGGAGCCGCGGTTTTGCCACCCTCAATTGGCGATAAACCGAGATTCGACAGTGCATTGTGCCCGTATCATTTGAAATCCATGGTATTATTATGACCGTTTAGAAAGTTTTTTCCTAGGTTCGTGATTATCTTCAAGTCGTGGTGATTTGTCGGGCCCTGCCCTGCGCAGAATATGCGGAAGCGCCACAAGGCAGCCCCGTTCCCGCCGTCGCCTGCGGTTCGGTGCCGGAAGGAAAAACCATAACCAGGAGTTTGGACGCATGCGTTTACGCGGCGTGATCCTCACCACATCCCTTCTTGCGACCCCGGTCGTCGCCATGGCACAGCCCGTCACGGGTCTCTACATCAACCTCGGCGCAGGTCTGAACGCGCCACAGAATCCGAAATTCACTCCTTCGGGCGCCGGCTTCGGCGTGACCCGCGGCACGCTGCAGGAAGGTTACGGCTACACCGGTGAGCTTGCCGTCGGCTACGGCCTGGGCAACGGCTTCCGCTTCGAGATCGAGGGCGACTTCCTCCGCAACAACGTGCGCCACCTCGGCATCCCGAACCCCACCGTCACCGACGGCAACGTGCGGACCTGGGGCGTGATGGCCAACGCGCTCTATGACCTGGATGTCGGCATTCCGTACGTCTTCCCCTATCTCGGCGTCGGCGCTGGTTATCAGTGGACCCGGCTGAACGACCTCAAATCCTTCGGCGTCGGCGCCCCGTTCCAAGCTGGCTTCAATAACCAGCAGGGCGCCTTCGCCTGGCAGGCCATCCTCGGTGCCTCCTTCCCGCTCCCGGGCGTCCCGGGCCTGTCGCTGACCGCCGACTACCGCTTCATGGACATCCTGGGCGGCGAGAAGTTCAACGGCATCTCCGGCACACCCACCCCGACCGGCCCGGCCGTGCTGAAGCTGCATAACCAGTACAACCACCAGTTCCTGGTCGGCGTCCGCTATGCGTTCAACACGCCCGCCCCGCCGCCGCCGCCGGCGCCCACGCCGGTCGCCGCGCCGGCTCCCGCGCCGGCCCGCTCCTACCTGGTGTTCTTCGATTGGGACAAGGCAACCCTGACCGACCGTGCGCGCCAGATCATCAAGGAAGCCGCGGACAACTCGACCCGCGTGCAATACACGCGTATTGAGGTCAACGGCTATACCGACACCTCCGGCACGCCGCGCTACAACCAGGGCCTGTCGGTCCGCCGAGCCCAGGCCGTGGCGGGCGAATTGGTGCGTGACGGCGTGCCGCAGAGCGCCATCGCCATCCAGGGCTTCGGCGAAACCCACCTGCTGGTCCCGACCGGCCCAGGCGTGCGGGAGCCGCAGAACCGCCGCGTGGAGATCATCATCCGCTGAACCGGCGCATCCAGCACCACTCAACCAGGCCGGGGGAGCTATCCCCCCGGCCTTTTCAATCCATCCCACCCCGGAGTATCAGAGCAACGCTCGGATGGCAGCAGCACCGTGTAAGGCCCATAATCCTGGCATGCCACACGATCTCATCATCGACCTGGAAGCGGACGATCTTCTCTGGGACCAGGTCCTGAACCGCCGGGAAACCGATGATTTCCTGTACGCCGTCACCACCATGGGCGTGTTCTGCCGTCCCAGTTGCCCCTCGCCGCGGCCGCTGCGGCGCAACGTGCGCTTCTTCCGCAACGTCGCCGAGGCCGAGGCGGCTGGCTTCCGCGCCTGCAAGCGCTGCGACCCGAAGGGCGAGCGGGCGCGCATCGCCCAGGCCGTGGTGCAGGACGCCTGCGCCTTCATCGAGGCCAGCGAGACCCCGCCGTCACTGGAAGCCCTGGCGCAACGCTCTGGTTACTCCCGTTTCCATTTCCTGCGCATGTTCCGCGACCATACGGGCCTGACGCCGCGCAGCTATGCCGAAGGCGTGCGCGCCCGCCGCCTGCACGCCGCGCTGGCCGACGGCAACCGCGTCATCGATGCGGTGGCCGAGGCCGGCTACGGCTCGGAAAGCCGCGTCTACGAAAAGACCGGCGCCCTGCTCGGCATGACACCCGGCGCGTCGCGCCGTGGCGGGGCAGGGGAGGAAATCCGCACCGCTTTCGCCGACTGCCCGTTCGGTCGCCTGCTGGTCGGTGCCACCGCGCGCGGCGTGTGCTTCATCGGCTTCGCCGAACCCGATGAGGCGCTGATGGGCGACCTGCGCCGCCGCTTCCCCAACGCCGCCATCACCCCTGACGACGGCGCCCTGGCCGACACCGTGCGCGCCGTGCTGGACTTCCTGCAGGAGCCGAGGCAGGCGCTCGACCTGCCGCTCGACCTGCGCGGCACGGCGTTCCAGCAGCGCGTCTGGCGCATGCTGTGCGCGATCCCGTTCGGCGAGACCCGCACCTATGCCCAACTCGCCGAAATGCTGGGCAACCCCGGGGCGGTCCGCGCCGTGGCGCGTTCCTGCGCCACCAACCCGGTCTCCCTCGCCGTGCCCTGCCACCGCGTCGTCGGCAGCAACGGCGACCTCACCGGCTACCGCTGGGGCGTCCCCCGCAAGAAGGCGCTGCTGGAGCAGGAGCACAAGGCGGCACAACCCATACCCGTGGGCTGAGGGGACGCCGCACCACCCCCCTCGTCATGGCGGCCACCGATCCTCGGCTCAAGGCGGAGGACATGGGGCCGTCAACCACGGCTTCCTCCCAGGCCCCCGCCCCGGCGCAGGGCCCACCACCTCAGTAATTCAGCTTCAGCCCCGGCGTCGGCCACTGCATCGTACCCAGGCGGCCGGTATCGGAGAGCGTGATATACGCCGTCCGCATGTCCGGCCCGCCGAAGCAGATATTCGTCGGATAGGTGTCCGGCATCTTCACCGCCCGCACCACATCGCCCCCTGGCGAAATTTCGGTGATATAGCCCGTGTTCAGCGTCGCCACCGCGATGTTGCCGTTCGCCAATACCGCCAGGCTGTCGAACCGCGCATTGCCCGGCAGCCCGCAGATGATGCGCCCGCTGTGATGCACATGCGGCGGCGGCTTGCGCAGCACCCCCGGCGCCTCGATGTCGAACGACCACAGCCGAGCGCCTTCGGTGTCCGCGACGTACAGCGTCTTGCCGTCCGGCGAGAGTCCGCACCCGTTCGGGCTGAGGATCGGGTGCGCGATCTCCTTGATGCTCGACCCGTCCGGCAGTGCGTAGTACAGCCCGCCGTGGTCCCGGTGCCGGGCATAGCGCTTGCCAAGATCGGTGAAGTAGAAGCCGCCATGAGTGTCGAACACCAGGTCGTTCGGCGCCGACAGCTTGTGCCCGTCAACCTCGGTGTAGAGCGTCTTCGCTTCCCCGGTCCGCACATCGACCCGCTGGACGTAGCCGAACTTGTAGTCCGGGTGCGGCGCGATGCCCATCGAGTAGCCCTCGACATACTTGCTGCCGCCGTTGTTGCACAGATAGAGCGCCCCATCCGGCCCGAACGCCAGCCCGTTCGGGCCGCCGCCGCAGCGCGAGAACACGCTGACCGACCCGTCCGGCGCCACCTTCGAAAGCTGCTGGTTGCGGATTTCGGTCAGGATGATGGACCCGTCCGGGCACACCACCGGGCCCTCCGGAAAGCCGAACCCGGTAGCCAGGATCGTCACGTCGCTCATGAACCTGTTTCCCCCTGCCTGTGATTGGGGCAGTCTCGCCCGAACCGCCATCACGTCAAGTTCGGCCAGACGAAAGGGAAGTGCCGATGAAGGCTGTCAGGCTCACCCGTTTCGGCAACCCCGAGGTGCTGACGGTCGCGGACCTCCCCGACGCGGCGGCTGATGTCCATACAGCCGTGGTGCGCGTCATCGCCGCCTCGCCGCCGGCGGCGGGGTTGGCAATGCCGGCGTGCAGATCGCCCGCATCACCGGCGCCGGCCGCAGGCCCCGCGCACCGGCTTTGCCATCCTTGCGGCTGGGCA
Source organism: Rhodopila sp. (assembly GCA_035640755.1). Lineage (GTDB taxonomy): Bacteria > Pseudomonadota > Alphaproteobacteria > Acetobacterales > Acetobacteraceae > Rhodopila. The sequence continues at coordinate 192 of DASQVN010000242.1, read as the reverse complement.
ATCGCTGATCGCCGACGCTTCCACCTTGGCCGCCGCCGTCCGCCAGGCCACCGGCGGCCGCGGCGTTGATGTCATCCTGGACACGGTCGGCGGCGTGATGTTCCGTTGTTCGGCATCGACACGCTGAAGCTGGACCTGATCGCATCTGCTGGCGTGCTGGAAGCGCTCCGCCCGGGCTTCGAGACCCGCGAC
>DASQVN010000241.1:0-3418 GCA_035640755.1 Rhodopila sp. | reverse complement strand
GGGCCAGCAGGAAGACGTTGCCGAAGGGCGACAGCGCGAACCGGTGATGCGCCAGGAGGTTGGCCGAACACAACAGCAGCGCCGCAAGGACCGGGGGGATGAGCAGCCCCGACCACATCGGCACGGCGACCCGGAGGCGGCGGCGCATCCGCCATGCCTGTGCGGCGCCGACCAGAAGCACGATCCCGACCGAGAGGGGCACGCTGGACTGCTGGGTTGCGATGAAGAACGTCGCCAGGAAGACGAGCGTCCAGCGCTCGGTGCGCGAGAGGGCGTCCGGTGTCCAGGCCAGCAGGCACAACGCCAGCACCAGAAGCGGGGTGAACAGGTCCGGCATCAGCTCGGAAACCAGCCAGGGAAGCCATGTCCCGACGGTCAGGAACGCGATCAGGGCCAGGAAGCCGCTGGGACCTCGCGTGGGGGCGAGCACACGCCAGACGAGCCACAGGATCCAGGCGGCCAGCAGAGCCTGCGCGGCGATCACCGGCCAGACGGTGCGGGTCCAGTGCAGCGCCAGCATGAAGACGCTGTAGAAAACCGGCCTGTCCCAGCCGGCGTAGCGGTGGATAGCCTGGGACAGGTATGTGCCGGTATCGGTGAACACGATCGGATAGCCGTTCCAGACGGCCGGCCACAGCAGCATCGCCGCGGCAGCCGGCACCGCCAGAAGGGCCGTCCGGTCAGTCGCCATAGCCGTGCGGGTGCCTTTCGCGCCAGACGAAAGCGGTGCGCACGATCTCATCCAACTCGCCCAGCACGGGCCGCCAGCCGGCCTGCTGCGCGCGCTGCGACGAGGCCACCAGCACCGCGGCGTCACCGGGGCGGCGCCCGACGATCCGGTAGGGGACCCGCAGGCCGGAGACACGCTCGACCGACGCGATCACCTGGCGCACCGAGTGCCCAGCGCCGTTGCCCAGGTTCCACACGACCGAGTCGTCGGCCATCCTCTCGAACGCCAGCAGATGCGCCGTCGCCAGGTCCGACACATGGACGTAGTCGCGGATGCACGTGCCATCGGGCGTCGGGTAGTCATCACCATAGACGTCGAGCGCCGGGCTCCGTCCCAGTGCGGCGTCGATGACCAGCGGGATCAGGTGGGACTCGGGCCGGTGATCCTCGCCCAGCCGTCCGGCCGGGTCGGCGCCGGCGGCATTGAAGTACCGCAGGCAGGCATAGCGCAGCCCATGCACCTGCGCTGCCCAGCGCAGTGCCCGCTCGATCATCCACTTGCTGTCGCCGTAGGCGGACTGTGGATCGACGTGGGCCTCCTCGGGGATCGGGTCGTCGCTGGCGACATTGAACAGCGCGGCGGTGGAGGACAGGACGAAGCGTCCGACGCTGTGCCGCAGGCACGCGTCGATCAGCCGGATGCCGTTGGCGGCGTTGTCCAGCAGGTAGCGCATCGGCATGCGCATGCTCTCACCCACCTGGGACAGGGACGCGAAGTGGAACACCGCGTCATAGGGGCCGAGCCGCATCGCGTCCTCGATGGCCGCGTCGTTGGCCAGATCGCCGGTGATCAGCCGCGCGGCCGGGGGCACCGCGGCGCGGTGGCCGGTGCGGAGGTTGTCGAGGACGATCACCGCATCGCCGCGGTCCAGCAGCGCCGCGACCAGATGGCTGCCGACGTACCCCGCCCCGCCCGTTACAAGAAAACGCCGTCCCATTATGCGATCACCCCCGGAAATAGGCCTTGAAGCGGCGGTGATATACCGCGGCGTCGGCCGATCCAGAACGATAATGCGCACGCTGGTCCACGCGGGTCAGGACAGCGCCGATCACGGTTGCACGCGCGTCACGGAGCACATCGAGCGCATGCGCCACGACACGGCTGGGGGTATGGCGCCAGCGGATGCACAACAGCGTGGCGTCGGCGAGGGTGGCGACCAGGCGCGCCTCGGCGATCGCCTCCACCGGAGGGGCGTCCAGCAGGACCAGGCTGTAGTTGTCGCGCGCTTCCTCCAGCAACTGCCGCATCGACTGCGACTGGAACAGGCTGAGGACATCGCCGCCGGGCTTGCCGGCTGGAATGACATCCATTCCCGTCACCGGATCGGTGCGCACCGCGTCGCGCCACTCGGTATCGCCGCGCAGGATCTCGGTCAGGCCGGGCGTCGCGGGGACGCCGAGGCGCGCCTGGAAGGAGGGCTGCCGCACGTCGCATTCGATGGCGAGCACGCGATCCTCGCCAAGCTGGGCCGAACGGCCGAGGGAGAGCAGCAGCACGGACTTGCCTTCGGCCGGGCCCGCGGCGGTGACGGCGACCACCTGCGGATGGCTGACATCGAGCGTCAGGGCGGCCCGCAGCGCCCTGATCTGTTCGGCATAGGCGGTGAGCGGCCGGCGCGCGACATAGTCGTGCAGCGGGAGATGGCCCAGCGCGCGCTTGCCGACCTCGGGGATCAGGGCGAGGCAGGACAGACCGGTAAGCTGGCGCACGTCATCACCGTTGCGCACGGTGCCGTCGAGCAGGTGGAGGACATAGACGAGGATCAGGCCGAGGAACCCGGCCGCCGCGACCGACGCCGCCATGGCTTGCGGGTAACGCGGCGAGCTTGGCTGGTCGGGCGGCAGCGCCAGAGTGATCTCATGCGCCTCGGACGACTCGACAGCGGTCTGCTGCGCGGTCTGCTCGATCCGCTCGAGTACGCCCTGCAACTGGGCGCGGGCGGCGTCGAGATCACGCTGCATGGCATTCAGCGGGATCTGCGCGCGGTTCTCCTGCTCAGCCGACTCCTCGGCCGTCTTCAGCATGGCCGCGACGGCGGTAACCCGCTCGGACGCGGCATGCTGGTCGGCCTCGATCGAGGCGACCACGCGGGCGACCTCGGCCGCCAGGGCGCGTTGCGCTTCCTGGTACTCGCGCGCGAGGGCCTGCGCCTCGGGGTGGGCTGAACCGACGCGGGCGGAACGGGCCTGAACCGCGGCGGCAAGCTGGTCGAGTTGCGTGCGCATCGACACGACCGACGGCGCGACGGCGGCTTGGGCCTGCGCCCCGGCATTGCCCCGCGCCGCGTCGAGACGGGCATCGGCGGCGGCGCGTTCGCCGCGGGCCTTGGCCAGGTCTTCGGTCAGATGGGTGATTTCCTCGGTGGTGGTGCCGGCGTGTACGCCCTGGCTCAGGCCGTGCTGGGCGCGGTACCCGGTCATCCGCTCCTCCAGCTGCCGCACCTGCTGGCGGAGTTCCGCGGCTTGCCTGCGCAACAGTCCGGTGGCGTTGTTCACCGCAGTCCGCTTCGCCGCGTACTGGTCCTTGATGTACACGTCCATGGCGTTGTTCACCGCGGCAGCGGCTACGACCGGGTCCGGGGCGGTGAAGCTGACCTGGATGACGTGCGAAAACCGCACCGGTTCGGCATGCAGCGCCGCCTGCACAGCCAGCATGGTGCGCTCGCGTCCCGGATCGCGCACCGGGCCG
>DASQVN010000240.1:0-2297 GCA_035640755.1 Rhodopila sp. | reverse complement strand
GACACCTTCGACGCCCTCGTCTCACGGAAGCATCACACCGGTAAGCTCACGGAGCTCGGCGATAAGTCTGTCTTGGAAAGCGACATTCATTGCTTCGCTGGCCGGCTGCTGCTGCCGCATGTTGTGCCAATAGCGGCCGCTAACCATCGCCGCTGCCTCGTCGCTGACCGCAGGCCAGCTCTGGGTCCGCTGTCCCGTCTCGATGTCGACCGGAGCCCCCGGGCCTCCCATCCTGGTGCGCGCCCAGCCGGGATCGACCGCGTTGCTTAGGACCTCCGGCCAGCGCCGCGCCAGTGCAAAGGCGAGCGCGGCAAGGTGCAGCTTGCTTTCGGCGTAGGCCTGCGCCGAATCCCACGGTCGGCTGGTCCAGTCTATGTCCCGCAGCGAACCCTCCCCGCCTCGATGCAGGCTGCTGCTGAGATAAATCAGCCGACGGGGACGCTCGATCAGCGCGGTCAGGATGTAGGGCGCGAGCGTGTTGACCGCGAGGAGGGTGGCGTGGCCCTCCGGCGTCGAGCCGCGGCTCGGCGCGCGGTAAATGCCGGCATTGTGGATCACCGCGTCCATGCGCCCAATGGTGTTGAGCTGGTCTGCGATGCTTCGGGTTTCGGCGGCGCTGCGGAGATCGCCGACCACGACTCCTGCGGAACGCGGCGCAAGGTCCGCAAGCACCGAAGTACGGTCCGACGACCGCGCGTGCAGGACCACCTGGTGGCCGTCATCGAGCAGTGACTGGGCCGCCGCGCGTCCGAGACCGTCGGTACTGCCGGTGATAAAGACGCACGCCATCAGCTGCTTCTCCTATGGCTGGATCATCACTTTGAGCGCCTGGCGCTCGTTCATCGCCCGGTAGCCGTCCGGCACCCCGTCGAGTCCGACGGTGCGGTCGAACACCTGGCCCGGGTCGACGCGGCCTTCCATCACGTCCGGCATTAGTTCGGGGATATAGGCGCGCGTGGGTGCCGGACCCCCGGCGACACTCACATTCTTGAAGAACATCTGATCGGCGGCAGGGACAACCTGGTAGTGGGGCACACCGATCCGGCCCGCCCCTTATCGCGTGGGCCAACGCCGGGGCAGGGGGCTGCATGCCTTCGATCTGCGTGCGCTGCAACCGGTGCCGGGGCGATCCTGCGGCTCGGCCCGGATGATCCGGACGCGCTGCGCTGGCTGTGGGAACACTGGGGCACCACCTGGAGCTTGCGCCGGGTGGAGATGGTCCACTACGCGGCGGAGCACTTCGCGGTGCGGTTCTGCAGCGCCGACTGGCCCCCCTGGCTGGTGCTGCGCCAGATCCAGAGCCAATGGCCAGAGCTCACCCTCACGGTGAAGGTCGAGTACGGCTGATCCTGAACCAGGTGCTGCCAGCATACCACAGTCCGGGTCTGACCATCCTATGCCATGCATTTGTTCTTGATTTGTTCAATAACATTGCCCACGCTGAGCCCATCAGAGAGGAGGGACATATGAACTGTGACCATTGCGGAGATCCGATGTGCCCGGAGACGGTGATCAGGCTGCGGCGAACCCTATTCGGCTTGTGCGAAAGCCGCTTCCAGGGTGCCTATTGCGCATGCTGCAAGATCAGCATCGTGATGGGGGAGGATGACGCGCCGTCCACTGTGCGGGCCCAAGCGGTGCGGAAGACCATTAGTGCCAGATGGTGGGGATCACTCCTGGCGCCGTCGAGGTCGGGCAGCATGGCAGAGGACAGACAGCACGCCCAGTGCGCATGACACCACACTGGCAAGACTGGTGACGGGTAGGGCCGTACCGCGCATAACACTCTGGGAATGAGGATCTTCATCCCGCCTTACAACGATACCTACGGGGTTCGCCGAGGCCATGGATCAGCAGCCGCCAGGCCCGTAGCACCCTGGGCCTGCCCGCAGTCCTGCGCTGCCCGCGGTTGAACCGCAGCCGGCACCGCTGCTAGCCCCTCGAAGCGAACAGGCGTTGTGACGATCCCTAGGTTTGACGTCGCCCCTCCAGAAATACTCATCCCCTGCCCTGCAGGCTAGAACAGCGGCATGGGCTTTGCTCCGCCACATCGCTGCACAGCGGCTGAGCGCCGGATAAACCGGATTATCACGTGCTGATTGAAACACGGCGGGGGCGCTTCACGGGTAGGGCAGGCGGTCGTCCACGTCTAAGGGCAATTAGCCCGTGGTTGGTTGAACCGGGGAGGCGAGCGCCGCCAGTGCGTGCTTCATCGCTTTCACAAAAACCCTGACTTTCGGAAGGACTTGTCGGTTCGTCGGGTAGAGCGCCGAGATCGCCAATTCCTCTGGTCTCGC
>DASQVN010000239.1:0-2847 GCA_035640755.1 Rhodopila sp. | reverse complement strand
GCCGAAGCTGCGCTCATTCTACGGCGAGTGGGAGCACCGCTGGTGGCCGAAGCCGATCGATCAGGCACAGCGGGCAACGCTGCCCCCGGCGCTGGCGGCGGAGTAGGGCGGATCATCCCGCGAAGCGAAACGACGCTTGAGGCCAACCGGGCGGTGCCATACACCATGCGCAACCATTGCGCAGGACCACCGCATGCCCGCCTACTGGCTCGTGAAATCGGAACCCGACGCGTTCTCGTGGGACCAGCAGGTCGCCAACGGCATCGAGCCCTGGACCGGCGTGCGCAACCACGCAGCCAAACTCCACCTGAAGGCCATGCGGCGGGGCGATCGGGCCTTCTTCTATCACTCCAACACCGGCAAGGAGATCGTCGGGATCGTCGAGGTCGTGCGCGCGGCCTATCCCGACCCCACGGCTGAACACGGCGACTGGGTCGCCGTGGACATGAAGGCGATCGGTCCCCTGGCCCGCCCGGTGACGCTCGCCGAGATCAAGGCCGAACCCAGGCTGGCCGAGCTTCCGCTGATCCGCCAATCCAGGCTATCGGTGATGCCGGTGACGAAGCCGCATTGGGACCTGATATGCCGCATGAGCCGCAAGCCGCGCTGATCCCGCCCGCCCTGCGGGTGCTCTGCCGGGTTGCCGACCTGCCGGAGGGCCAGGCCAAGGGCTTCCCACCGCCGCCGGGGCGGTTCTCCGGCTTCCTCGCCATTCGCCAGGGCAGCACGGTGCGCGTCTACGTCAACGCCTGCCCGCATATCGGCACACCGCTGGACTGGGTGCCGGATCGCTTCATGTCGGCCGACGGGACGCGCCTCATCTGCGCCACGCACGGCGCCGAATTCCGCATCGAGGACGGCGTCTGCACCCGCGGCCCCTGCCTGGGCGACGCGCTCGACGCGGTATTGATTGAAATCAAGGACGGCCTCGTCCTGATCCCCGAAAACGCCGGCGCGTAAAATTCCCGCGCGCGGATCAACTTCCCGGTGACTGCTTGCGGCACGGAAGGCCCGGTGCCTTGTCGCCTTCTGCGCCTACGGCGCGTTCTGGTGGAACTTTGCCCTGTTCGTCGCGTTATTCGCCGCCGCCGTACCGCACAATTTCATCGGCTGGTGGTTGCTGCTCCGGGGCGTCTTCACCTTTTTCATGTGGCTCGGCAGCCTCGCGCTGAACCGGGCGGTGCAGGTGGTGTTCCTCTCGGTGTGGATCACCTTCCTGCTGCTCGCCCTCGGGGACCTGCTCGGGCTTCAGGCCCTGTCCCGCCTCGCCGGCTACACCGGCTTGGCAACTGCCGTGTTTGCGTTCTATCTCGCGGCGGCTGAGGTCATCAACGAGGCGCACGGCCGGGTGCTGCTGCCGGTCGGCGCCCACGCGGTCCCGGCGTCGGAGCCGGCGGGACATCGCCTGGGTGCGTGACTGATACTGGTGGTTGCCTGGCCCGCCGGCGGCACGATGGGGGTGCGCCGGCAGGCAAGAAAACAGTGGAGGGATGAACAATGGCCGATATGGTAGCGACGGGCGACCAACTCTTCCCGGTCCCACCGGACGTCGCCGCGCACGCGCATATCAACGCGGACCAGTACCGCCGCATGTATGAGCAGGCGGCGAGCGACCCGGACAGCTTCTGGAAGCAGCAGGCCCAGCGCATCGCCTGGATCAAGCCGCCGACGAGGATCAAGAACACCGACTTCACCGGCAACGTCTCGATCAAGTGGTTCGAGGACGGCACGCTGAACGCCTCGGTCTCCTGCCTCGATCGGCATCTCGCGACGCGCGGCGACCAGACCGCGATCATCTGGGAAGGCGACGACCCGAACAGCAGCAAGCACATCACCTACCGGCAGTTGCACGAACAGGTCTGCCGCCTCGCCAACGCGATGAAGTCGCTGGGCGTGAAGAGGGGCGACCGGGTCAGCATCTACCTGCCCATGGTGCCGGAAGCCGCGGTGGCGATGCTGGCCTGCGCGCGGATCGGCGCCATCCATTCCGTGGTGTTCGGCGGATTCTCCCCCGACAGCCTGGCGAACCGGCTGCAGGATTGCGACTCCAACCTGCTGATCACCGCCGATGAGGGGCGGCGCGGCGGGCGCAAGGTGCCCTTGAAGGCGAACGCCGACGTCGCGCTCAAGACCAGCCCGAGCGTCAAGAACGTCATCGTGGTGAAGGTCACCGGCGGCGAAGTGCCGATGCAGGCAGGGCGCGATCATGACTATGCAGAACTGACCGCAAAAGCATCCGCGGACTGCCCGCCCGAGGAGATGAACGCCGAGGACCCGCTGTTCATCCTCTACACCTCGGGCAGCACCGGCAAGCCCAAGGGCGTGCTGCACACGACCGGCGGCTACATGGTATGGTCCAGCTTCACCCACGAATACGTCTTCGACTACCGCCCGGGTGAGGTCTACTGGTGCACCGCCGACGTGGGCTGGGTCACCGGGCACACCTACATCCTGTACGGCCCGCTGGCGAACGGCGCCATCACGCTGATGTTCGAGGGCATCCCCAACTACCCCGACAGCAGCCGCTTCTGGCAGGTCGTGGACAAGCACAAGGTCAACATCTTCTACACCGCGCCAACGGCGATCCGCGCATTGATGCGCGATGGCGAAGGGCCGGTGAAGAAAACCAGCCGAACCAGCCTACGCATCCTGGGATCGGTGGGTGAGCCGATCAACCCGGAGGCCTGGCTATGGTACCACCGCGTGGTCGGCGACAGCCGTTGCTCAATCGTCGATACCTGGTGGCAGACGGAAACCGGCGGCATCCTGATCTCGCCGCTGCCCGGCGCGACGGCGTTGAAACCGGGCTCCGCCACGCTGCCGCTGCCCGGCGTCAAGCCGGTGCTG
>DASQVN010000238.1:0-4278 GCA_035640755.1 Rhodopila sp. | reverse complement strand
GAGCCCACGGCCATGCCCTGGAAGCAGAACTATACCATTTCCAACGAAAGAACGATTTCCGACACGGAGCTGCGCTGGCCTGACAACACCCGATGCTGCTTCACGATCACCGTTGACCTGAGTCTCGCCCAGGGACCCGAGGGCATCCGTCCCCGCGACCTTCGCACACCCGAAGCCTTCTTCGCCCTGAACGACGGCCTCGACCAGCTGCTCGCGACGCTGCGCCGCCACAGCCTCCACGCCACCATCGCCATGCCCGCCGCCATCGCCGAACTCCGACTCGACCTCGCGCCGAAACTGCTGGCGGAAGGCCACGAGATCGCCGCCAACGGCTTCCGCCACGAGGACGTCAGCGCCCTGACGCGGGAGGACGAAGCCGCCCGCATCGCCGCCGCGACCGAGATCCTGGAGAAAGCCGCCGGCCGCCGCCCCACCGGCTGGTACTCGCTCCCCCGCCCGCAGGACCCCTTCGCCAACGGTACCATCAGCCCCCACACCATGGACCTGTTGCTCGACGCCGGTTACGAGTGGTTCGGCAACGGCCTTGCCGACGACATCCCGCACTACTGGGTCACCGACTTCGCCACACGGCGCGCCATCCTGGCGCTGCCCTACTATTACCATTTCGACGATCAGTTCTTCCTCATGTTCCCCGCCAAGGGCACGGGGCTGGAACATGCGGACTCCCTGTTCCGCAACTGGCGCGCCGAATTCGATGCGCAGTACAAGCGCAGCCGCTTCTTCTCGATGACCCTGCACCCGCAGGGCAGCGGCTTCGCCCACCGCGCCGAACTGCTGGACCGTTTCCTGGCGTACGCGCGTGGCTTTCCCGGGTTGTGGAACCCGGCCGGAAGCGAATGCGCCCGCTTCTGGCGCGCAACCTGGCCGGCGGAAACATTCCTCGCACCCGGTTCTCCCTACGCGCTGGAGGAAAGTATCTGGGTCGACTATCCCGGCAGCCTGAGTTGAAAGGCAGGGGGGCGCTGGTGTCGGTGCCTCATCGGCACGATCGGTGCTGATGGTGGGTTCCGGTTTTTCACCACGGGGAACACACCCCGCGTCGCTCAAAGACCTGCAAGCGGCCCCACCGCATATCCCGAGCAGTGCGACTCGGTTTTCGTTTTCTTGAATATGCGCTTCACCATTGTTTGTCTGGCAAAAAGACACCGAGTGCGACCTGCTCAGGTGGCCAAACACGGCCATCTCGTTTCTTGTTCGAACGAGCACTGACCATCGGTTGAGAGGCGGCATCATGATGATCATGTCCCAGGCGTGTCTTCGTGCCCCTCCGTCTCCCTTCGCGCCCTCCGTGGTGAAAAGCCACCGTTGTGATCCCCCCACAGCCGCCACCACCCCCAACACCCCACCAGCCCCCTCAAACCCCCTCCACCTCCACCGGAAACAACCCATCCGCATCATCCACCCGCAGCAGATGATACACGCTGAACCGGTACGCCGCTCCCAGTGAAACCTCCGGCGGCGTAAACGGAAACGCCACGTTCCCAGCCGTCGAAAGTCGTCCCGGATACCCGTAGTGCAGCAGGAACTGCTTGCACGACCGCACCACCTCCGACGCCCGCTCCGCCGTCGGCGCGATGCATTCACCGACCACGAACACTTCCCCCGGCGGCGCCTCGCCCTCCGGCACCACCATCCGTACCCCGTCGATCCCGTACACCCGGAAAGCCAGCGAGTAATCGGCCGGCCCGTCCTCGCAGACGAGCCCCTGCACCAACTCCGCCACCTTCGGCAGCAACGCCTTGCACTGCGCAATGAACCGGGGATCGGCCGACCCGCACAGCAGTACCGCCCGCTCGCCGATCTTCGTCGCCCCCTCCAGCTTGATCGTCGGCTGCGCTGTCTCGCGCCATATCGCCCCACTGACCCGTGCCCGCCGCTCGTCCACCGCCTCATACCGCGCCGCCGACAGATCGAGAGTGCCGTCCGGCTCATGCATCACGAACGGGTCCGCCTGCTCATACAGGCTGTGCGCCGCGACCGAGACAGGGGTGGCAAGCCGTTCCGGGTTCATGCTCTCCAGCACGAAACCATCATGATCCAGCTCCGCCAGGATCGGGTCCCGCCCGCCCGGCACGCAGCACAAGGATCCGCACTCGATGATCTTCGCCATGTGCATCGCGAGCCCCGTGGGATACCCCAGCACGACCGGCAGCGAGGCAAAGATCGCCGTATCGCACGCCCGCCCGGCCACGATCACATCGACATCCGCCTCCAGCGCGCGCCGGAACGGCCCCATGCCCATCTGCCCGACGATGTGGGATGCCGCGGCAATATCCGCCTCGGTCAACGCCGGCATCCCGTCGAAGCTGACCACATCGCCGGCCCGCAGCGCTTCCACCAGAACCGGCCGCGGAATGTCCGCCCGCATCACCGCCATCCGGAACTGCAGCCCCTCCGCCCGTGCGATCTCCCGCAGCATCGCCAGCGTGGCATCCAGGTGCGGCCCGGCCCCGGCCGATCCCGCCGACCCGATCACCAGCGGCACATCCAGCTCCCGCGCCGCCAGCAGTACCCGCCGCAGATCGCGCCGCGTCGCTTCGGGCGAGGTCGCCATCTCCCCCTTGCCCAGATAGGTCGGCCCGATATCGATCGAGCCCATGTCGCACCCGATCAGGTCCGGCCTGCGCGCAATCCCGGCTCGGAAGCTTGCCGCCGGAATCCCGTACCCCAACTGACCCGACGCCCCCAACAGCCGCAAAGGCCGCGGCGCCCGCCGCAGCTCGGCGATCACCCGCCCCGATGCACTCATGACACTCGCACTCATGACACGTCGATCCCAAGCAGCGGCGCATGCTGCTGAGCGCCGTAGATGTCGCGGTCGCCCGGATCGCCCGCCATGACCGGGCGCGGCATCACAATCTTGATCGCCCGCCCGGCAGGGTAGGGGATGATCCTCACCGCCTCGGCCGGCACCTGATACAGCCGCCCGATCGCCTCCGCACCCAGCGCCGGCGACTGCGCCACGCGCTGATAGTCGGCATCGGAGCCGAACATGATGTCCAGCGTCAGCCGCCGCGGCCCGGCATTCTTGCTGCGGATGACCTGTGCGATATCCGACAGCTTCATCTCCATCGTCCCGGCCTGTGCAGCTCTGCTGGCGGCCGCGTCACCGTCCGCCGCCCGCGCTTGAACACCGTGAGCGGTGCCTTCACCTCCGCCACCACCTGCTCGGGTGTCATGGCATCCATCACGACGATATCCGCCGGATTGCCCACCGCGATGCCGTAATCCGGCAGGTTCATTAGCTTCGCCGACCGCGTTGTCAGCATGTAGAAACACTCGCGCAGCCGCCGGCTCTCCCCGATCTGGCACACATTCGCCTGCAGGTTCGCCATCCGCACCAGGTTCCCATCCCCCAGCGGCGTGAACGGGTTCAGGATGTTGTTCGAGGAGATCGAGCAGTTCACCCCGTTCTCCACCAGCACGTTCGCATCCGCGACGCCGCGCTGCACGCTGTGCGTCTGGTGCCGCCCCATCATGTACAGGTCCGTCGCCGGCAGCACCGTCACCGCCACCCCGGCATCGGCAATCTCCGCCGCCAGCGCTTTCAGGTCCGGCGGCGGCAGGGTCGAGTATTTGCACCCGTGCCCAACCGCGACCCGCCCTTGCAGCCCGTACTGCTTCGTCAGCTCGCATACCAGGTGGATGTCCATGTCCTCGGGGCTGTTGCCGGAATCCAGGTGCATGTCGATATCCGCGCCGTATTCCCGCGCCAGATCGAAAATGCGCCTGATCTGCCCCGCCTTGTCCGGGTCATAGTTCGGTGCCGCGCCGATCACCGGGGCACCGCGCTTCAACGCCTCCACCAGCAACTGCTCCGAGCGTGGATTGTTGGTCAGCCCCTCCTGCGGGAACACGCACAGCTCGATATCGATCGCCCAGGCATAGTCGCGCCGAAGCTGTTCCAGCGCCTCGAAGCTGCGCATCTCCACGCCGCCGTCGAGCTCGACATGCGTGCGCATCCGCGTGGTGCCGTGCTTGAGGCAGTTTTCCAGCGTTGTGCTGGCGCGCCGGTAGACATCCTCGATCGAGAATGTGTGTTTCACCGCCGCCACCCGCGGCACCGCATTGGCGTTGCGTCCGTCCTCGGGCGGGCAGCGCTCGATGATGCGGGTCTTGTCCAGATGGATGTGCGTCTCGATGAGCCCGGCGCAGACCAGGTTCCCGTCGGCGTCATAGGATGGCGCATCCGCCGCCAGCCCCGGTGAGACCGCAACGATGCGCCCATCCTCGATGCCGATATCCGTCGGCAGCTCT
>DASQVN010000237.1:0-3787 GCA_035640755.1 Rhodopila sp. | reverse complement strand
TCAACGGACCAGCCCCCGTCGTTACAGAGGTGCGCGCAGGAACGTGTCACACGCATCCTGATCGGGCTTGATGGCGGTCAACCATTTGACCGGGATTGCCGGTCCCACTCACCTGACATCGCCACCCGATCCGATGTCACGCGACAACGAGGTCAGGAATGACCAGCGCCTGAAGGCGCTCCCGCGGTCCGCTATCTCACGCCAGCCCGAAATAGGCCCTGTGCAGCGCGTCGTCGGCCTCCAGTTCGGCGACCGTGCCCTCGAACCGGATGCGGCCGCCTTCCAGCGTGAAGACGCGGTCGGCCAGATCCAGGAAGGCGACGTTCTGTTCGGCGATCAGCATCGCCAGCCCCTCGGCGCGGAAGCGGCCGAGGACCTCGATCACCTGGCCGACGAACAGCGGTGACAGCCCGGCCGAGGGTTCGTCCATCACCAGGAGCCGCGGCGAGGCTGCCAGCGCCTTGGCGATCCCCAGCATCTTGCGCTGCCCGCCGGACAACGCGCCGGCGAGGGTGGAGCGGCGCCGAGCGAGGTCGGGGAAGTAGCCGTACAGCTCCTCCATCCGGTGCCGGAGCGCGGATTTCTCGGCGAACTGGCCGCCGACGCGCAGATTCTCGTCGATCGAGAGCCCGGTGAAGACGCCGATTTCCGACATGTAGGCCATGCCGCGGCGCACCCGGCGGTCCGTGCGCCAGGCGGTGATGTCCTCGGGGCCGAGGGTGATGGTGCCCTTCCAGGCCGGTAGCAGCCCGACGACGACCTTCAGCAGCGTGGTCTTGCCGGCGCCGTTCGCGCCAAGGAGTACGACGCTTTCCCGTTCGCGCACATCGAGGCCCGCGCCCCACAGCACCTGGACCCGGCCGTAGCCCGCCTCAATGCCGGTTGCCCGCAGGATGGGCGCGCGCGTGTTGGTGGCGTTAGGCGGCTGCGATTCGGGGGGTGTGGCGGGCGGCGGCGCTGGCGGGGCAGGATCGCCGCTCGATCCGTCCGGCGGGGCGCGGCGGCGGATGCGCGGTTGCTCAGCCATGGTGACCTCCACCCAGGAAGACGCGGATCACCTCCTGGTCCCGCATGGCGGCGGCGAGCGTGCCCTCGAAGAACTCCTTGCCGGCGGCCATGACCACGACGCGGTCGGTGACCTTGTCGATGAAGCCCATCAGATGCTCGACCACCAGCAGGGCCATACCGGCGTCGGCCAGGGCACGCAGACGGTCCGCCATGCGGTTCAGTTCGGCCGGGTTCAGACCGGCCGCGAGCTCATCCACCAGCAGCAATTTCGGTTCGGTTGCCATGGCGCGCGCCAAGTCGAGCGTCTTCTGCTGCGCGCTGTTCAGTTCGGCCGCCGGCCGCTGCGCGTAGCGGTCGAGTTCGAGCTGCGCGAGCAGGGCATCGACATCAAAGCCGGCGCGGGGATCGCCGTAATGCGCTGCGAGCTCGACATTCTCCCGCACGGTCAGTGAGAGGAACGGGCGCGGCGACTGGAAGGTGCGGTTGATGCCGACCTTGACCAGGCGGTGCGACGCCTCGCCGCCGATGGAGCGGCCGTCGTAGGTGACGCTGCCGCCGTCGGGGGCATAGAGGCCGCAGATGACGTTGATGCAGGTCGTCTTGCCCGAACCGTTCGGCCCGACCAGGCCCAGCACCTCACCGGGATGCAGATGCAGGCTGACCCCGTCCAGCGCGCGGAAGCCGCCGAAGCGCTTGACTAGGTTGGTGACGGTCAGCAGCGGTTCGGGGGACGATGGCTCAGGGGACACGGATGCCTCGGCTGGTCAGCAGGGAGACGAGGCCGTTCGGCAGGAACAGCACCAGGAGCACGATCAGCGCGCCATAGGTGAACTGGAAGTATTGCGGCACGGCAATACCGATCAGGTTGTAGATGCCGTACAGGATGAACACGCCGAGAAGCGGGCCGGTCAGGGTGGTTGCGCCGCCGAACAGGAGGAACACGGTGGCGAAGATGGACACGCTCAGGTCGAAGGCGGTGTCGGGGTAGAACACGGAAATGTGCCAGGCGAAGACGCCGCCGACCAGGCCGGCGATCAGCGCCGAGAGCAGCCATGCGACCGTGCGGCCGTGCACGACCGAGATGCCGGCCATGGCGGCGCTGACCGCATCGTCGCGGATCGCCTGCAGCGACATTCCGAAGCGCGAATTGCGCAACCACACCACCAGGAACAGCGTGGCGGCCAGGATCATCAGGGCGGTGTAGTACGACCATGCCGGGGCGAACACCTCGGACAAGGAGACGCCGTACGGGCCCTTGGTGACATCCTCCAGCGCCGGGTTGGCGACGACCTCGTACACGGCCTGCGCGGCGGCCATGCTGGCGATGGCGAAATACGCGCCGGAAAGGCGCAGCAGCGGCAGCAGGATCACGGCCAACACCAGGGCGGCGACGGCGGCGGCGGCCATGCCGGCAAGGGCCGGCACATGCAGGTGCATCACGACCAGGGAAAACCCATAGGCGCCGGCGCCGAAGAAGCCGACATAGCCGAACGGCAGATAGCCGGTGAAGCCGTAGATGATGTTCAGCCCCTGGGCGAGTGCGAGGAACATGATGAAGTTGAACAGCATCAGTTCGTTCGAATAGACGCCGCGCAGCACACACATCAGCACGACCACTGCCGCGGCGATTGTCGAATCGAGTGCGACCCGGCGGGTCAGCCGGGCGCGTGCCTCCTGCCGGGTGTCGGTTCGTCGTGTCTCAGTTTGTTGTGTCTCAGGCACGCCGCGTCTTCCTTCCCAGGATGCCCTCGGGCCGGATCAGCAGCACGGCGATCAGCAGCAGGTTGGGCAGGAGGTTGGCCCAGGAGCTCAGGTATGTCTGCATCAGCATGAGCGACACGCCGTAGATGATTCCGCCCAGCAGGGTGCCGAGTGGGTTGCCCAGCGTGCCGACGACGATGACGGCAAAGGCGGTGATGTTGATGGCGACGCCGATGTTCGGCGTGATGCTGCCCAGGATGAACGGCGCGAAGACCCCGGCCGCTCCGGCCAGCGCGATGCTGATGCCGAAGGCGACGGCGGACACGAAATGGATGTCGATGCCGGTGGCCAGCGCCTCATCCCGGCTGACCATCACCGCGCGGGTCAGTGTGCCGAGCCGCGTGCGATACAGGTAGAGATACACCAGCAGCACGGCGGCGGCGCTGGCGGCGGCGCTGTAGATCCAGGCCTTCGGCAGGCGTGTGCCCAGGATCAGCATCGGCCCGACGCCGAGGACGCGCGGCGGCAGCGACCGCTCGGTCGCGCCGATGCTGATCGTGGTGATGGCCTCGATCATCTGCGACAGGCCGAAGAACAGGATCAGCGACAGCATTTCCGAGTCGCGGGACAGCAGCAGGCGGGGGACGACGAGGTAGTAGATCGGCAGCCCGACCAGGATGAAGACGATGATCACGAGCACGGCCGAGGCGAGCGGATGCAGCCCGAGGCCGGTGAACAGCGCCCACGCCGCGATGCCGCCCAGCATCAGGAAGTCGCCGTGCGCGAGGTTGACGATGCGCATGACACCGAACACCAGGTTCAGGCCGAGGCCGACCAGGGTGTAGTACAGCCCGAACACCACGCCGGCGACGATGGCTCCGGTTAGCATTGGGCCGCGGGGACTGCTGCCCGTCCCATCTTGCCATGGCCGGGCACCGGTTTGCTTCGCGGCCCGATCCGGCCATCTGCCCGAGGACGGTGGCGGAGCGCGTTGCGGCACCGCCAATGCGCAGATGGCCGGGTCAAGCCCGGCCATGACGGGTGGGGTGGAGCCGGGCGCAACGTCGTCCTCGTTGCT
>DASQVN010000236.1:0-2492 GCA_035640755.1 Rhodopila sp. | reverse complement strand
CCACGGGGAGAGGCCGGGGCGCCACTGGTCGTCGAGGCCGCGGACGGTGTCGCCGTGGCCATAGGTCAGCACGGTGGGGCGGTCCGGGTCTTCGAGCCGTTCGGCGAGCAGGATGGGGCCGAGGCCGGGGACGGGGTTGGGGTGGATTTCGGTGCTGAAGCCCATGCGGGTGAGCCAGGGGGCGATGGCGTCGGCCAGGTAACGCTGCACCTCGGGTGCGTGGCTGGGGTCCTGCGAGGTGCTGGGGATGGCGATGAGGCTGGCGAGATGGTCGCGGAAGCGGTTACAATCGAAGAGTTGCGTGGCCTTGGTGATCGCTGCGTGGCGGGTACTCATGGTCCGGTGGTGCCCTTCATCTGATGGCGCGGCAGGCGGTTCCGCTGGCGGCGGGGCCTGGCAGCGCATCGATAGCACACGCGCCGGAGGGGGCGCCGGAGGGGCGTGCTCAGACCCGCGCGATGCGGGGCAGCAGCGTCCAACACTGCATGCCCTTCTGGCGGAAGGCGTGCAGCTTGCCGGGGACGTCGTGGCCGTAGGGCCAGGGCAGCACCAGCAGGTCGTCCGGCGGGGTGTCGCGGATCGTCTGGAGCGGGACGATCGGGATCCGGCTGCCGGTCAGGCAATGGCCGTCGGTAGCGGTTGGATCGGCGATGCCGGTGATGGCTTCGGGGCCCAGGCCGCACAGGTTCAGCAGCATGGCGCCGCGGATCGTTGCGCCATACGCCATGACCCGGCGGCCCGCAGCGTGGCGGGTCAGGACGAAATCGCGGATCAGGTCGCGCGCGGCGCCAGCCCGGGCGCTGAAGCCGGCGTAGAGGTCGGGGCACTCGGTCTCGGCTGTGGCTTCCGCGGTGCGCACGGTCTTCAGGCCGGGGCGGGCGGTGAAGCGGGAGGAGGCGGCGCAGGCATAGACGCGCAGGCGGCCGCCATCCTCGGTCAGGCGCTCTGCCTCGAACACGCGCAGACCGACGGAGCAGAGCAGGCGTTCCAGGACGCGGAGCGAGAAATAGGCCGGAACATCGTGGCGGAAGGCGTCGAACTGCAGGTTCTGCAGCAGCGGCAGGATGTGCGGGACGGAGATGGCGATGACGCCGTTGGGGCGGATGATGCTGGCGAGGCCGGCGGCGAAATCGAACATGTCCGCCGCCTTCGGCAGTACCCCGTCCACCACCACCAGATCTGCTCGACCTGTGCCGGCGGCGATTTCCATCGCGGATTCCGAGGTGAAGCGGGCGGCTTCGGTCGGGATGCCGGCCGCGTGGGCGGCGGCGGCGGCCTCGGGCCTCGCTTCGATACCGCGGACGGGGATGCCGGCTGCCTGGAAATGGCGCAGCAGGGCGCCGTCGGCCGAACCGACCTGGACGACGTGGGAGTCGGGGGTGAGTCGCCATTTCTGGATGAGGTTTGCGGTGCAGCGCTGCTGCAGGGCGTGGGGTGCGGGCGGCCCGGAATTCATGGCCAGGTGGGAGGGCAGATCAGGGGGCGGGATGTCGGCGAGCTGGACCAGCGTGCACGAATCGCAGACGCGGATATGCAGCGGATACAGGACGTCCGGCTGGGCGTGGCCGGCGGGCACGGTGCCGCCGGCGAGGGGGAGATGGCCGAAATCGATCAGGTCGTGGTGCAGCCTGGCGCCGCACAGCCGGCAACCGGCCTCGGCGCGGGAATGCCGCGGGGCGTAGCGCGAACCGTCAGGCAGGACGTCAAGGTCAATGTCGGACGGCACGGACGCATCCCATGTCAAGTACGCCAGGGAATGGCCGTTCTGCCCACCGAGCCTGACACGAGTGCGTTTTTCGCTGGCCTGGAGTGTGCCGTGGAAAGCTTAAAAAACGATTAAATAAAGGGCGGTCCGGGCATGTGTAGCGGGTCAGTTGTTGCAGGGCAGGGATTGGCCCTGGGTGGGATCAATACCATCGTACACTTCGACCATGCGCTGCATCGGATTGGCGTGTCACGGGCTGCTGTGCGCGAAGGGGCCAACCGAAAGGTCCCCCACCGTGACGCGGGCCGGGCGCAGCGTGGCGGACCATTCGACCTGTGAGGGGGGCAGCACGACGTTGTGCGCGGCGAGCAGCGCGGCAGGCTGGGTGGACGCCAGGGCCAGCGCGGCCGGCGGCGCTGCCAGACCCCAGTCGACGACGTTGCGCACCGCCTGGTCGAGGCAGAGGGCCGAACCGGCGAGCGTGGCTGTGCCGGGGAGGCGGACGGAACCGTCCGGTGTGTGCTCGATCGTCATGCCGGCGAAGCGGTAGCGGCCGGGAGGTGCGGCGGCGGCGGCGGTGGCATCGGTGACGAGCATGCTGCGGGCAAGGGTTCTGGCGCGGAGCATGACCTTGAGCGCGTGCGGCGGGACATGGATTCCGTCGGCGATGAAGCTGGCGTGCAGGCGGTCCTCGGCGAGCTGGGCGATCAGCGGGTTAAGGAATTTCGGCTGCGGCTGTGGTAGGGCGTTGCCAAGGTGGGTGCTGAGGGTGACGCCAGCCTGCGCG
>DASQVN010000235.1:0-2291 GCA_035640755.1 Rhodopila sp. | reverse complement strand
CCGATCGGCCATTGGCAGTTACCTCGGTGCTCGGCCGCCGAGTTCCGCCTCGATGGCCGCTTCGATGTCGTCGGGCGACAGCTCCTCGCCGCCCTCGTTCGGCAGGCCCGTGGCCTCCTCCTCGGCGGTGACGTCCTGCAGCCCGAAGATGTTCTGGTCGGTGGGGATGAGGTCCAGCACCTCTTCGTCCGCCGGCTCGGGCTCGGGCGCACGGGATAGCGACTTGATCAGGTCCTGTTCGATGCGCGGCAGGTCGATCGTCTCCTCGGCGATCTCGCGGAGGGCGATGACCGGGTTCTTGTCGTTGTCGCGATCGACGGTCAGTTCCTCACCGCGGCTGATGTTGCGCGCGCGCTGCGCGGCCAGCAGGACAAGCTCGAACCGGTTGGGGACTTTCTGAACGCAATCTTCGACGGTAACGCGCGCCATGCGCTGCAACTCCGGATGTCATGTCGGGAAACGCTGTATCTAGGCGCATGGCCCGGCATTTGCAACCACATGACACGTCCGGCCCCCTGACCCACCCGTGAACGTCCTGCCATCGCACGCGCTTCCCCCGTCTGTTATAGCGTGATTCGCTGAGGTTGGCCCTTTCGGCGGTGCGGATCGCGCTTCCGGTTCTTGTTTGAGCGCGTGATTCACGTTTTCCGACCGGTCCGCCTCAAACGATCACGCGCCGAGCCCGCCACATGCCCGCAACTCCGAACGCCACATGGATACAGCCAGAACGGCCCGCCTGATGCGCCTGCGGCGCATGCCGTTGATCTCACCGCGGCTCTGGCTGCGGCGCCTGATGTTCTGGGGCGGCGCGCTGATCGTTGCCGCTGTCGCCGTGCTGTTTGCACAGGCGGCAAACTGGGCCAGCGACTTGTTCCTGCACGTGATCGCCGGGCGGCCCTGGCTTCCGTTCATCATTGCGCCGGCTGGGCTGAGCATCTCGTATCTACTGACGCAGTCGGTCTTTCCGGGTGCCCAGGGCAGCGGCATTCCGCAGACCATCGCAGCGCTGCACATGCAGGACCAGGCACTCGTCGGCCGGGTACTGTCGCTGCGCATCGCCGCCGGCAAGATCATCCTCACCCTGCTGGGCCTCGGTTGCGGCGCGTCGATCGGGCGGGAGGGGCCGACGGTACAGGTTGGCGCCGCCATCATGCACGCGCTGGGCAACCTGCTCCGCCTGCCACGGCTGGAGCTGCGGCGCGCCCTGATCCTCGCCGGCGGGGCCGCGGGAGTCGCCGCCGCCTTCAACACCCCTCTCGCCGGCGTCGTGTTCGCCATCGAGGAACTCAGCCACTCGTTCGAGGCCCGCACCTCCGGCACCGTCTTCACCGCTGTCGTCATCGCCGGCGCAACTACGTTGGGCATGGTCGGCAACTACACCTATTTCGGCCAGACTGCCGCCGTGCTTGGCAACGGGGCGGCTGTGCAGGCCGTCATCCTGTGCAGCCTGACCGGCGGCCTGCTCGGCGGCTGCTTCAGCCAGGCGCTGCTGACCGCGGCGCGCGGCCTGCCAGGCTGGATGGGCCGCGCTGTGTTGCGCTACCCGATCGCCTTCGCGGCATTGTGCGGCCTCGCGCTCGCCCTGATCGGCTGGCTCTCGGACGGGCAAACCTACGGCACGGGCTACCAGCAGGCGCGGCTGATGGTCGAGGACCGCGCCAACCTGCCGGCGACATACGCGCTGCTGAAATTCGCCGCGACCGTCATCTCCTATGTCAGCGGCATCCCCGGCGGCATCTTCGCGCCATCCCTTTCCGTCGGCGCCGGCCTCGGCTCGATCCTCGCCCCGTTCGTGCCCGCCGCCCCGCTCGGCGCGATGATCCTGCTGGGCATGACGGCCTATTTCTCGGGCGTCGTGCAGGCCCCGATCACCGCGACCGTCATCGTCATGGAGATGACGGCGAACCAGAACCTGACCATCCCGCTGATGGCCACCGCGTTCCTGTCCTTCGCTGTCTCCCGCCTGATCTGCCGGCGCCCGCTGTACAGTGCCTTGGCCCGCCGCTTCCTGCTGGTGAACGAGGGGCACTGATGAAGGGGGAGCTGCCATTGCCATCAGCGATAATCGTTCCGGTTGAACGCGGACTCTGCCCCCTTGTGACGGAACGCCGTCCGTCGAGGCATCATCTCAATGCGAGGCCTGGCGCTCATGTTGTTGCGGCAATCACTCGGTAAAACCCTGGAGGCGGGTTCACCCCCGCACCCCTGCCTCCACCACGCCCACGCCCGAGAACACCGTCCGGATCGAATCTCCCGGGGCAAGCGGGAATTGCCGGGTGAACGATCCGGTC
>DASQVN010000234.1:0-6976 GCA_035640755.1 Rhodopila sp. | reverse complement strand
AAGACGCACCTGGCCATCGAGCGGATGCTGGCCCATGCGTCCGGCATCATCGGCTTTCCGCTCCGGCTTCTCGCCCGCGAAAACTACGATCGTATGGTGGCCCGTAAGGGCGCGCGCCATGTCGCGTTGATCACTGGCGAGGAGAAGATCGTCCCGCCGGAGGCGCGCTGGTTTTCCTGCACCGTTGAGGCGATGCCGCTCGACCGCGATGCGGAGTTCGTTGCGGTCGATGAGATCCAGCTTTGCGCGGACCCCGACCGCGGGCACGTGTTCACCGACCGGCTGCTGCACGCGCGCGGGTTGGTGGAGACGATGTTCCTGGGGGCGGAGACGATCGCGCCGCTGCTGCGCCATCTCGTGCCGCAGGCGCAGATCGAGACGCGGCCACGGCTGTCGCAATTGACCTATGCCGGGCCGGTCAAGCTGGTGCGGCTGCCGCCGCGCACTGCCGTCGTCGCGTTCAGCGCTGCCGAGGTATATGCGATCGCCGAGCTGATCCGGCGGCGGAAGGGCGGGTGTGCCGTAGTGATGGGCAGGCTCTCGCCGCGCACACGCAATGCCCAGGTGGCGCTGTATCAGGACCGGGAGGTCGATTTCCTCGTTGCCACCGACGCGATCGGCATGGGGCTGAACATGAATGTCGATCATGTCGCCTTTGCCGGTCTGGGCAAGTTCGACGGCCACCGGCCTCGGCGCCTCTCGGCGGCCGAGATCGGCCAGATCGCGGGCCGAGCGGGCCGGGGCATGAAGGATGGGACATTCGGCACGACGACGCAGTGCCCGCCGATCCCGGATGACGTCGTTGCGCAGGTAGAGGGGCATACGTTCGAAGCGCTGGATGTGCTGTGCTGGCGCAATAGCGACCTGGACTTCACCAGCGTCGATACTTTGCTGGACAGCCTGAATGCGCCGCCGCCCCGCGCGGGCCTGGTGCGCGGGAACGAGGCCTCGGATGTGGAAACGCTGGCCGGCCTGGCGCGTGATCCGGAGATGCGGCGCCTGGCGCAAGACCGGCGGCGCGTGCGGCTGCTGTGGGAGGCGTGCCAAATCCCGGATTTCCGGAAGCTCGCCGACGATACCCATGCGCGGCTGTGTGCCCGGGTGTTTGGGCACGTTGCCAACGATACCGCCCTGCCCTCCGACTGGCTGGCCGCGAATATCAATGCGCTGGACCGCGGGGACGGCGACATCGACACGCTGATGCAGCGGCTGGCGGGGGTGCGGGTGTGGTCCTATATCGCCGCGCGGCCGGACTGGGTGAAGGACACGGCGCACTGGCAGGCGCGCGCGCGGGAGGTCGAGGACAAGCTGTCCGACGCGCTGCATGAAAGCCTGACCAGCCGCTTCGTCGACCGCCGCTCGGCCCAGTTGATGCGGCGGCTGGAGGCCGGGGCGGGCCACGACCTGCTGTCCGCGGTGACGCAACGCGGTGAAGTTGTGGTCGAAGGGCATCCCGTGGGCCGCATCGATGGATTTGGCTTCACCCCTGATCCTGCCGCAGTGGGTGATGAGAAGAAGCTGGTGCTCCGCGCGGCGCGACGTGCCTTGCGAGAGGAGATGCCGCGCCGCGTCGCGCTGCTGGAGAACGCGCCGGACCATGGCTTTGGCCTGACCAACGATCATCGCGTCACCTGGGAGGGGGCGGCGGTCGCGAAGCTGAGCCGTGGCGCCACCCCGCTGCGCCCGCGCCTGCATGTGCTCGATAGCGAATTCGTGGACGGCGCGATGCGGGAACGCATCCGTGCCCGGTTGCAAGCGTGGCTGGATGCGCAAGTCCGCGCCGATCTGGCGCCGCTGTTCGCGGCCGAGGCGCTGGCTCAGGCCAGCCCGGACATGCGCGGGCCGCTGCACCGGCTAGTGGAGTCACTTGGGCTGATCCCGGGCATCGACACGGAAACCTGGGCGCCGGCACTGCGGCCGCGGCTGCGGGCGATTGGCGTGCGGCCGGGCCGGTTCGCGCTGTTCATGCCGGCGCTGATGAAGCCGCGGGCGGCGGCGATGCGGGTGCGGCTCTGGGCGGCATATCATGGCGTGGCGGTGCCGGAGCTGCCGGCCGCGGCGCTGGTTTCGGTGCCGGCGGACCAGCCGGAGTGGCCGCCCGGATTCGGCGCCATGGCCGGTTGGATCGGGGCCGGGCCGGTGCTGCTGCGCCTCGATATCGCCGAGAAGATTGCCGGGGAGCTTGGCTACCGGACACGGCGGGGACCGGCAGCGCTGCCGGCCGGCCTGGCCTCACAGCTCTCGGTCAAGGCCGACCTGCTGCCGGCGGTGCTGCGCCCGCTGGGGTTCCGGGTCCTGCCGGGGGTCGGGCTGGCGCCCGAGCAGCACGGCCCGCCGGCGCCGGCAATGATCATGCCGCTGCGCCGGCGGCCCCCGTTTGCCGACGCGCACAGGCCGGGCGCGGCAAGACGGGCGCACGGGCGGCCGGCGCAGGTCGAGGCGCCGTCGGGGCCGTTCGCCAAGCTGGCGGCGTTGCGACGGTAGACGCTGCTTCGGTAATGGATGAGCAGGATGGCCGATCTGGAAGACAGGGACTGGCAGAGGCTCGACAAATGGCTCTGGTGCGCGCGGGTGATGCGCGCACGGTCGGACTGTGCGGCGCTGGTCGCGCAGGGCTCGATCCGGATCAACCGGCAACCGACCGAGAAACCACACGCCAGGCTGCGTGTTGGCGATGTGCTGACGGTACCGGTGCATGGCCGGGTGCGCGTCATGCGTGTGCTGGCCCTGGCGGCGCGGCGGGGTCCGGCGGTCGAGGCGCGGCTGCTTTATGACGACATCGAAGAGGTTGCACCAACAACTTGCGCCGGGCGGGATTCGTCGGCATACCCCCCGTGAGCCTCGGCCAGGAGCCGTGTTTCCTCTACATTCAAGGGTTGCCCAATGACCTACGTGGTCACCGAAAACTGCATTCGCTGCAAATACATGGATTGCGTGGAAGTATGCCCGGTCGACTGCTTCTATGTCGGCGCGAACATGCTGGTCATCCATCCGGACGAATGCATCGATTGCGGCGTTTGCGAGCCCGAATGCCCGGTCGAGGCGATTGTGCCCGACAGCGACGACAAGGCGACCGACTGGCTGGAGACCAACCGGACCTTCGCCCAGCAATGGCCGAACATCACCCGCAAGGGCACGCCTCCGGCCGATGCCGATGAATGGAAGGACAAGCCAGGCAAGGCGGAGCTGCTTTCGCCTGAGCCGGGTGAGCCCTGAGGCTGGTGCCTCTTTAAGTTTAGGCAAGATCGGGGTTGGCCGCTGACTCGGTCGCCCCCATGTGCTATTATGCTCTAAATTTCCGACGGTTGCCCCATCTATGCAGGGGGATGTCCGTAACGGAGGAATGCCCTCGTTGGGACATAATCGCGTCGGCAAAGAGGTCCGTGGGATGAAAACAACCGCTGCAACAGCGGTGTTGGGTCGGATCAACCCCCAGGCCGCGAGTGATCCAGCGCCGCCCCGGCGGCGGCGCGCGGCTGGGCCCCGGATTGGGTAGTGAAGGAAACGGACGATAACAATATGGGCGAGCAGCAAGCAGTGGTAGACGTTTCCAATTTGGCTGAACCAACGACCGACGCACGTGCCGAGGCCGATCATCGTATTTCCCGTCCGGCCGAGGCCGAGCGGCGGCCGATGCACAATGGACCGAACCTGACGCCGCGCATGGTCGGAAAAGCAGAAGTGTTCGCCGAGGGCGATCATGTCGTCTATCCGACGCACGGCGTCGGCAAGGTGGATCGGATCGCGATCGAGGAAATCGCCGGCCACAAGCTTGAGCTGATCCACATCACCTTCGAAGAGAACCGCATGACGCTGCGGGTGCCGACCACCAAGGCCCGCAGCGCCGGCCTGCGCAAGCTGTCCACCCGCGACCAGTTCAACGAGGCGTTGAACGTGCTGCGCGGCAAGGCCCGCATCAAGCGCACGATGTGGTCGCGGCGGGCGCAGGAATATGAAGCAAAGATCAACTCCGGCGATCCGATCGCGATCGCCGAGGTGGTACGCGATCTGCACCGGAATGCTGGGCAGCCGGACCAGAGCTTCTCGGAACGGCAGATCTACGAAGCCGCGCTCGACCGCCTGGCGGCGGAGCTGGCGGCTCTGGACAGGACGGACAAGCAGACGGCCATCAACAATCTGATCGACTTCATGAAAACGGCCTGAGTTCGGCGTTGCTCCCTCGACGATGGTATCTTGGGCAGGTATCGTGGAGAGGTATCTTGGGTGGGCATTTTCCTCTCTGATTTGACCTGCCGGAATGGCGACCCGGCGGGTCTGGGCGCTTTGTATTCTCGTTTCGATGAGAATGGAGCGGCCCTATGTCCGTCGGCCCTACGTCCGTCGTTCGGGCGGCACCCGACCAGACGCATATCCCATCCCGCAAGGCCCGGCATCGCCGTGCTGCGCCGCGCGGGATCGCACGGTTCGACAGCGCAGCGGGCATGGCGCAGGCGTTGGGGCGGAGCCTGCATGGCGAGGAATTCCGCAGCCTCAGCAACTCCCGGATTCTGGACCGCGCGGTGCTGCCGGCGGTCAACCTGCTGCCGCGCAGGCCGCGGGAGTGGTTCTATGCCCTCGCCGGCGCGACCGAGGCGATTGGGTCGGGCAGCGTCGGCCGACTGGATGTGGCCGGCATCGCCGACTGGCTGACCGGCCTGTATCCCGACCGGCGATATCCGGCCTGTTTCATCGGGTCCTCGAACGGCGCAATGGTGCACTTGGCTGCGGCACTCGGCGTGCCGTGGCTGCCGCAGACGTTCCTGTGTCCGGTTCGCAATCCCGGGGCGGATCCCGATGCAGTGCGTCAGGCCTTCACAGCCGGAACGCCGACGGCCGAACGGCTGGCGCAGGCGCTGCCGGATATGGCGGTGCACCACATGCACGATCCGAACCAGGACCGCCTGATGCTGCAGACCATGAGCTATTTCCGGCTGAAGCACCGGCGCCTGCCGGCCGCCTACCGGGATGCGTTGGTGCGCTGGCTGCCGGCGGGGGCGACCCTGTTCGTCGTGAACTGCACGAGAACCTGGCCGGTGACGCGGACCGGCGCCCGCTCGGTGTTCCAGTTCGGAGCGCTTGGCGGCGCGACGGCCGAAGAATACTTCCAGGGCAGCGAACGCACCGCCGGCTACTTCCAGCACTACGGCCGGGCCGGCCGGCACTGGGATGCGCCCGCGCCTGACGACCGGGCGCCCGAGGCCGAGTGGGGCTTCGACACCGCACTCCTGCCCGAGCTGGAGGCGCTGTCGCGGGAGCGGGACTGGCGGCTGCGGGAACTTCGGTTCGAGGAGCCGGAGGACCTGAGCACGATCGCTGCGCGGCTCCACGAAGGCTGGTACGGCGCGCTGGGCGAGGATGGGCCGCAACGGCTCGTTGTGGAAAGCTTCGTCCTGATGGCGCCGGAGCGCATCCAGCGCCTGCGGGCGATCCCCTACTGGCTGCTGTTTGCCGTGCAGCCCTCGGCGGACCGGCTGCGCCGGTTCCTCGACAGCCGGCCCGCCCCGGATGAGGTCGACATCATGCTGTTTTCGCACGGCACGGACAGCATCGGCCTCGCACCGGTGGAGGAATGGCGGGAACTGGCAGGGCGTGGACGCCGGCCGGGGCGTCTGTTGGGGGTCGATCCGCGACGCTATCCGCGCGACTTCGCGGCGTTCGCGCGGTTTCATCGTGACCTTGAGACGCTGGGCCGGGTGGGGCCGCGCCTGGAGCCGCTGCCGCTGGACCGGTTCGAGGCGCTGCTGATGCAGCACCTGCCGGGCAGCGGGGTCGAGCTTGTCGCGCGCATGGAGCGGGCGGGGCGGTGATATCGTGGCCGGGTTCGGCAGCACATACACCATGGTCCACGGACTGACGATGCACGCGAAAGTCTCGGCCGCGCGTGCCTCGGCGCGCCAGCCCCCGATCGTGCTGGTGCACGGGCTGGGGTTGTCGCACGCCTACATGATGCCGCTTGCCGAGGTACTGGCCGGCGAGCTGAAGGTGTTTGTGCCCGATCTTCCCGGATTCGGGCAAAGCATGCATCCGCAGCACCTGCCCGACCTGGCGCAGCTTGCCGACTGGCTGCATGCCTGGATCGGGGCGAGCGGCCTGGAGCGGGTATTCCTGCTCGGCAACTCCCAGGGCTGCCAGGTGATTGGACATCTGGCCGCCCGGTATCCCGGACCGGTCGCCGGCTGCATCCTGCAGGGGCCGACCAGCCCGCCGGAGGAGCGGACGTGGCTGCGGCAGGCGATACGGTGGCGGCAGAACAACCGCTACAATCCACCTGAGCTCGATCCGCCGACCTGGCACGCGTACCGGCAGGCCGGCATCCTGCGCGTGCTGCGGACCTTTCGGCTGGGGCTGCGGGATGCGCTGGAGACGGTGGTGCCGCACATCGCGGCACCGACGCTGGTCGTGCGCGGGCAGCATGATCCGATCTGCCGAGCGCAATGGGCGCAAACGCTGGTGGAAAGGTTGCCGGACGGACGGCTTGTGGTCATCCCGGACGTTGCCCACACGCTTGTGTTCACCGCGCCCGAGCAGCTTGCGGCCGTGACGCTGCAATTCATTGGGAACCTCTGAGTTTTCAATCTTTTGAGTTTTCTGGGCCCTGGAGGCGGGGGAACCCGTCAGTCGTGCCGCCGTTCCAGAACGGAGGCCGAACTCCGCTGGAACCGGCTCAACTGGAATCCCGGCGATCCCAGGCCGTGCAAACTCACATGGACAAACTCACTTGGAGGTGGACATATGGCGATTGGCACCACCAATCATGACGAGATCCGCAAGTGGGCGGAGTCGAATGGCGGCAAACCGGCTGCTGTCGACCGGACGCACCAGGGCGGCGACGTCGGCATCGTCCGCATTATGTTCCCCGAACGGCCATTATCGGAGCACCAGCATCTGGTGGAGATCTCCTGGGACGAGTTCTTCCGGCAGTTCGAGGAGAGCAAGCTTGCGCTGCTCTATGAGAAAGACAGCCTGTTCAGCAAGA
>DASQVN010000233.1:0-5258 GCA_035640755.1 Rhodopila sp. | reverse complement strand
CCACGGCGATGAAATCGGCGCACATAGACTGGGACGCCGCATCTCTCGACCGGTTTCTGGCGAGCCCGCAGGGCATGGTCCACGGCACGAAGATGTTCGCCAGCGTCCCGAACGCCGCCACGCGCCGCAACATCATCGCCTACTTGGCGACCTTGAAATGACCTTGTCAGGAGCGAAACCATCATGATTGAGCTGCAGGTGAACGGAGCCGTACACCGGCTCGATGTCGATCCGCAGATGCCGCTGTTGTGGGCTCTCCGCGACCTGATCGGTCTGCACGGAACCAAGTTCGGCTGCGGCATCGGTGCGTGCGGCGCCTGCACCGTCCATCTGGACGGACAAGCAACGCGCGCGTGCATCACGAGCGTCTCCGACGCTGCGGGCAAGCGCATCCTCACAATCGAAGGCTTGGGCACCGCGCAGGCCGAGCATCCGGTTCAGCGCGCCTGGAAGGCCTTGAATGTGCCGCAGTGCGGCTACTGCCAGCCCGGTCAGATCATGCAGGCCGCCGCCCTTCTGGCGCAGACGCCGAAGCCGACAGATCAGCAGATCAGCGACGCCATGATGGGCAACATCTGCCGGTGCGGTACCTATCAGCGGATCAAGGCGGCCATCAAGGCGGCCTCCGGCGAGGCGGTGCTATGAGCAGCAATATCACCCTAAGCCGTCGGTTCGTCCTGGGCGGCGCCGCAGTATCCGGCCTCGTGCTGGGCTTCCACGCAGCGGGCTACAACCCAATCAGCAAGGCGTCGGCAGCCGAAGCCAGTCTGGCGCCAAACGTCTATGTCGCCATCGATCCGACCGGACGCGTCACCATAACCATCCCGCGTTCGGAGATGGGCACCGGCATCAAGACCTCGCTCGCGCAGGCTCTCGCAGACGAGCTCGATGCCGATTGGAGACAGGTCCGCGTGCTGCAGGCGCAGGGCGATGCCAAATACGGTGACCAGAACACCGATGGCTCCCGCAGCGTGCGCCAGTTCTTTCTGCCGCTGCGCCGAGCGGGTGCAACTGCTCGACATATGTTGGTCGCTGCGGCTGCTGAACACTGGAACGTTTCACCGGCCGCGTGCCATACCGCGGGCGGGGTCGTATTCGGTCCGCAACCCCATCAACGTCTCGGCTATGGCGCGTTGGTTCAGGCGGCGGCCAGGCAGCCGATCCCGGCCGCAGACAGCCTGCCCCTGAAGCCGGCAGGCGCCTGGGCCTTGATCGGGAAGCCGGTGCCCATCGTCGATCTCGACGACATCGTGCATGGCCGCGCTGTCTACGGCATCGACGTCGTGCTGCCCGGGATGAAATACGCCTCCATCGAACGGCCGCCGGTCTATGGCGCGACGCTCAAAAGCTACGACGCCAAGGCGGCGCTCGCTGTTCAGGGTGTTGAAAGGGTGGTGGAGATCCCCAGCACGGCACCGCCGAGCGGCTTCTCGCCTTTGGGCGGCGTCGCGGTGATCGCGAGCAACACCTGGGCTGCCCAGCAAGGGCGCGGGCAGTTGAAGATCGTGTGGGACAACGGTCCGAACGGCACGTTCGACAGCGACGCCTACCGCCAGGAGCTCACGGCCACCGTGCAGACGCCGGGGCATGTGCTGCGCCATAACGGCGATGTCGATGCGGCGCTGGCGGCGGCGACGAAGAAGATTGCGGCAGACTACTTCGTGCCGCATCTGGCGCACGCCATGATGGAGCCGGAGGCCGCGGTCGCACACGTCGTGGACGGTCACTGCAACGTCTGGACGGCGACGCAGAATCCGCAGCAGGCTCGGCAGACCGTGGCGCAGGCGCTGGGCGTGGACCAGTCCCGGGTGACGATCAACGTCACACTCCTCGGCGGCGGCTTCGGCCGGAAATCGAAGCCGGATTACGTCGGCGAGGCCGCGTTCCTCGCCCATGCCATCGGCGCCCCAGTCAAGGTGACCTGGACGCGCGAGGATAACATCGGTCACGACTATTTCCATGCGATCTGTGCGCAGCACATGGAAGCCGGCCTTGATGCGTCGGGAAAACCGGTCGCCTGGCTGCACCGCACGGTCTTCCCGTCAATCCAGTCCACCTTCAAGCCGAACATCCTCTATGGTGCCGAAGGCGAAATGGATCAGGGCGTGGTGGACATGCCGTACGACATCGCCAACGTGCGATGCGAAAACGGCCCGGCCGCGCCACACGTGCGGATCGGCTGGTATCGCTCGGTCTATAACATTCCGCACGGGTTTGCCGTCGGCTCCTTCATCGATGAAATGGCCGTCGCGGCGGGCAAGGATCCGGTCGCGTTCATTCTCGAGCTTCTGAATCCACCCCGCATCATCGACTTGCGCGCGATGGGCGTGAATTACGGCAACTATGGAGCGTCGCTGACCGATTACCCGATCGACACGGCGCGCCACGCTGCCGTCGTACGCCTGGCGGCGGAGCGTGCGGGATGGGGCAGCAAGCTGCCGCCGCGAACCGGGCAGGGCATCGCAGTGCATCGCAGTTTCCTGACCTATGTTGCCGCGGTCGCGCAGGTCGCCGTCGGCATCGGTGGCACGGTGACGGTACGGCGGATCGATCTCGCGGTGGATTGCGGTCAGGTGCTCAACCCCGACCGGGTGATCGCGCAGTTCGAAGGCGCCGCCATCATGAGCCTGAGCAACACACTGTATAGCTCCCTGTCCTTCAAGAACGGGCAAGTGCAGGAGACGAATTTCGGTGATTACCAGGTGGCCCGCATGGATGCCACGCCGGAGACCCACGTGCACATCGTGCCCAGCACTGCGCCACCCGGCGGGGTCGGGGAGCCGGGGGTGCCGCCGGTGTCTGCGGCCATCTGCAATGCGATCCATGCAGCCACGGGACGGCGCATCCGGGCCCTGCCGGTCGATCCGCAACAGTTGGCAGGTGCGTGATGGATTCGATCCATATCGTCCGCCCGGCCGAGTTTGATGCGGGCACGGCACAGACTCCGGGTTCCGAGCGGTTGGCCGGGATCACCCCCGATCTTGGCATCGATACGGCGCTGTGGGGCGGCCTGTTCAAGGTGGAACCGGGCGCACGCACCGGCATTCATCACCACGGCGAACAGCAGACGATCGCCTATGTGCTGGAGGGTGTCTGTGAAGTGCGGTGGGGCGAGCGAGGCGAGCATTCGGCCATCGCGCGTGCCGGCGATTTCATCCACGTGCCGGCACGGCTGCCGCACATGGAGATCAATCCCTCGGAGCAGACCGCCTTCCGGTGGGTTGTGGTGCGCAGCACGCCCACCCCGATCGTTGTCAACCTGCCTGACGATGCCTGGGATTAGATGTTGACGTGCAATATGGGGCCTCGATTGTGGCCGGACGAAAAGAGATGCTGAAACCTTTTCAATTGGCCGACGGTAACCAGGATCATCTGTTCGAAGATCCCGATAAATTCCGCCGCACGCTGCTGCTGACG
Organism: Rhodopila sp.; assembly: GCA_035640755.1. GTDB lineage: Bacteria > Pseudomonadota > Alphaproteobacteria > Acetobacterales > Acetobacteraceae > Rhodopila. Next base: position 1,841 of record DASQVN010000233.1, on the reverse strand, counting down.
CCATTGTTTGCTGCGCTTGCCGCTGCGATTCCGGGCAGTGCCGAAGCGGGCAAGATCAACCCATCTGAAACCAGTATCCTGCTCCCCGAGCAGATCAGGTGGAAGTCGTGGAACAATCTCCCTGAGCATGCGGGCGACACCGCACCTCTCTATGGGAGCGTGGACAAGCCGGGACCTTATCTCGTCCTGATGAAGTGGTATCCGGGCTTTATGAGTGCGCCGCACAGTTATCGCACCGACCGCCTTTCGATGGTGATTTCTGGCACTTGGTGGGTGAACAGCGGTGCCGATTTCGACCCGGCCAACACCGTGCCTGTGCCGGCGGGTGGTTTCGTGCACCGTGTCGCCCACACGCCGCACTATGACGGTGTGAAGGCCGGCGAGTCCCAGCCAGCCGTCATCGCGCTGTTCGGCATTGGCCCCGTGGATCTCAGGCTGGTTGATCCCTCAAAACCGCCTTATCGGAGACTGTAGCTCCCGTGCAGCGGGATTGCCGCCTGGGAGGAGCGGCACAACGCCGCCCGGACCACGATCCCCTGGCACTTCACCACCGAGCAGGCCCGCACCAAGCTGCGCACCCTTTACCCATCATATCGGGAATGACACAGAACTAGGTTGAATTCTGGCCGTTCCCCACGACGATCTCGATCGGGAGACGATGATTGATCACGTAATTGCCGTAGTTCCAGTCATGTGACTCCGGCTGCACTGCCCCGCTCGCATCCTTCGCTCGCGCCAGCAGCGTGAGGCGTCCTGGCTGTCTGGGCGTCAGCCAATCGAATTTCCAGCGCCTCCAAGCATATCGGCGCGCAGGATCAAGAAACTGGCCTTCGGTCCAGGTCCGGCCACCATCAGCATTCACAGCGATCTCGGTCACTTCGGTTTCGCCTGACCATGCAGCGCCGAAGATCGTATAGATCCGATTGGCTGCAACCGCCTCGTAAACGGCTGGCCGAGCGATCTCCGATTTCACTTTGATTTCCGCCAGGGCGCGCCGCACAGGCTTGCCATCCAAACTATCCCAAAAAGCATAGTCCGATGTCTGCCAATAACCTTGGAATGGCTCTCGCACGGCCTGGATATGCGTGAGCCACTTGACCGAGGCCATGCCATAATGACCGGGGACGATCGCTCGCACAGGAAAGCCATGGTCGTGCGAGAGATCGCCACCGTTCATCTGGAGCGCGATCAGCACTTCGGGTTGCAACGCTTTTGCCCGGGGAATGCTGCGGGCATAGGAGATCGGGCCTGGCGGTCTGGGTTCTTCGGCGGGTACGCCGCTGTCAGCTCCTTCGAGCACGATTTCACATGCGTCGTCCGCCAAGCCCGCCAGTTGGAGCAAATTGCGTAACGGCACGCCAGTCCACTCGGCGTTGCCGACGGCGCCCAGCCCCCATTGTGCGCCACGAACCTGCGGGGACGAGAAAGACCCGGCTGTTTCCAGCGCACTCCAACGTGGCGGCGCGCGTCTGCGATGGCATTTGGCGTAGCTCGTCGTAGCTCAACGTAAGGGGCGTTCGAAACGCACCGTCTACCCTAAGCTGATACTGAGCGGCATCAATGCTTGGCGCGGGGAAGTGGCTGCGAACGTAGAACAGCTCCGTCGGGGTCAGATAGGAACCCAGCTCCTCGAACGGCATTTCCAGGTTGCTCGGCTCCTTCTGTCGAATGATGAGGCCCGCCGGGGGAGACCGACGCATTGCGATATCGGAGCCGGCCATAGAAGCAATTTTGCCATAAACCATCGCCATCCCTCTTGTCTGGAACGGCGAAGAAGATCGGTGTCATTCGTTCGCAAGTCCAATCGCAAAGGCCGATTCAACCGATCCCAAATCGCGATC
>DASQVN010000232.1:0-7117 GCA_035640755.1 Rhodopila sp. | reverse complement strand
TATGGCCGGCTGGGCATTGCGTGCGACGCCGAACGGCATCTGGGGATACGGGACAATTTCGCGTTTGCCGACGTGCCGGAGACGACCTTGGCCGCGATGATCCGCGCGGTCGCGGCCGAGGGGCCGGACGCGATTGGGGTGATCTGCACCAACCTGCGGGCGGCGCCGCTTGTCGAGGCTCTGGAGCGGGAAACAGGTGTCCCGATCTACGATTCCGTCGCGACGGCGGTATGGAAGAGCCTGGCGGTGGACGAGCTGATCACGCCGGACGAACTGCCCCGCTGGGTCCCTGGCGAACCGACCGCGGACAGCGCCCCACTCGGCTGGGACGGCATACGTCTTCGGGGCTTCCGTTATGCTCCGCTCGATGTGCAGATCCCGGCGCTGAGCGATTACGCACTCGTCTTTTACCAGGACGGCGCCACGCCGATGCATCGGCGGTGCCGGGGTGATTGGCGCCGCGAACCGGTTGCCCCCGGCAGCATCTCGCTGCTGACCCACGCCGCGCCGTCCCACTGGCGATGGAGCGACGATATCGAGGTCATGCACCTCTATCTTTCCCCGGCGGCCGTGGCGGACATCGGCGCACAGGCGTATGATCATCAGGTCCAGGACATTGAGCTGCGCGACGTCCTGCGGACCGATGATCCGGTCCTCTCCGGCATCTGCGCGCATCTTGCCCGGGAATCGCGGGAGCATGGGCTCGACGGCCGGCTCTACGTGGAAGCGCTGCGCAATCAGGCATGTCTGCATCTGCTGCGGCACTATGCCGACGTGACCTTCCGCAACCCGGTCTCCCACGGCGGTCTATCGCGCGCCCAAGGCCGGCTGGTGCTGCAGTATATCGATGAGAATCTCGATGGTAACATTTCGCTTTCCGATCTTGCCGGCGTTGTTCAGCTCAGCGTGTTCCACTTCATGCGGAAGTTTCGTGCCGAGTTCGGCTGCCCTCCCCATGCGTTCGTGATGCGGCGACGCATCGAGCACGCCCAGCGCAAGTTGGCGCGGCGGGACGTCCCGCTCAAAGTGGTGGCCGCGGATTGCGGCTTTGCCGACCAGAGCCACATGACGCGCCTGTTCCGACGCGTCCTCGGTGCCACGCCGGCGGAATATCGCCGGAGCGTGACCGGCTGACCGCGCGCCGCTGAACGGCCGGGCGCCCGGCCAGCATTTTTGGTCCCAGCAATTCCCTTCAATGCGGCAGGGCAATTCCGTGCAAGCCTCCGCCCGGCGCGTCGTTCTTGAATGTGCCGCGGCGCGCCGGGTGCATCGCGCAATGGCGCGACCCCAGTGCGAGTGAAGAGTGCGGGTGAAGCGGCCAATGGGAGGCAAATTCGATGGATCATAGTGCAGGGATGGCGACATCAACCACCGCATCGCAGCCGGTGCTGACACTGGACGCTGCCGTCATCGGCACCGGTGTGGCCGGGCTCTACCAGCTGCATCTGTTGCGCGAGCAAGGACTTGACGTGAAGGCGTTCGACGCCGCGCCGGATGTCGGCGGAACCTGGTACTGGAACCGCTATCCCGGTGCACGGTTCGACTCGGAGTCCTACTGCTATCAATACCTGTTCTCCGAAGACCTGTACAAGGGCTGGAGCTGGAGCGAAAAGTTCCCAGGGCAGCCGGAGATCGAGCGCTGGATGCACTATGTGGCCGACAAGCTCGACCTCCGCCGTGACATCCGGTTCAACACGACGATCACAAGCGCGCATTTCAACGAGGATACCGGACGTTGGACGGTCCGGACCGACAAGGGTGAGGTCATCGATACGAGGTTCCTTGTCACCTGCTGCGGCATGCTCTCGGCGCCGCTGGCGTCGGTGTTCCCGGGACAGGACACGTTCAAGGGGCAACTGTTCCACACCGCCCGCTGGCCCAACGAGCCCATCGACCTGGCCGGTAAGCGGGTCGGCGTCATCGGCATCGGCGCAACGGGGATTCAGGTGGTCCAGACGATCGCCGGGGAGGCCGGCCACCTGACGGTGTTCGTCCGCACCCCGCAATACGTCATCCCGATGAACAACCCGAAGTTCACGCCGGCTGACCAGCAAGCCTACAAAGCGAAGTTCGAATGGTTCGCCAAGCGCCTGCCGCACACTTTCAGCGGATTTGAGCACGATTTCGAGCATGCCTGGACGGACCTGACGGCCGAGCAGCGCCGTACGGCCCTGGAGCAGATCTGGGCGGATGGGTCGCTGAAGTTCTGGATCGCATCCTTCAGCGAGCTTTTCGTCGATCCGGAGGTGAGCGAGGAGATCTCGGCGTTCGTTCGGGAGAAGATGCGTGCGCGGCTCGGCGACGCACGTCTATGCGATATCCTGGTGCCGCAGGATTACGGCTTCGGCACGCACCGCGTGCCACTGGAGAGCGGTTTTCTGGAGGCGTTCCTGCGGCCGAACGTCGAGGTTGTGAGCGTCAGGGACAATCCGATCGAGGGGATCACGCCGAACGGCCTGCGGCTCCGGGATGGCAGCGAGTACGGGCTTGACGTCCTGATCCTCGCCACCGGGTTCGACGCGGGAACCGGCGCACTGACGCGGATCGACATCCGTGGCCGCGCCGGCCGGTCCTTGAAGGACGATTGGGGCCGGGAGATCCGTACCACGAGGGCCTGCAGGTGCATGGCTATCCCAACCTGTTCACGACCGCTGCGCCGCTCGCACCCTCCGCGGCGTTGTGCAACATGACCACCTGCCTGCAGCAGCAGGCCGAGTGGATCAGCAACTGCATTGCGCATATGCGCGCACACGATCTCACGGTCTGCGAGCCGACCAGGGAGGCAGAGGATCAATGGATCGAGCACCATGAGCAGATCGCGGCGGCCACGCTCGTGACCAAAACGAATTCCTGGTACATGGGCTCGAACGTTGCGGGCAAGCCGCGGCGTCTGTTGTCCTACATCGGCGGCGTCGGCGCCTATCGGCAGCGGTGCGATGCGGTCGCCGCGGCGAACTACACAGGGTTCGCCATGCGCTGACGGACGCCCATCACGTGGTATTTGCGTGTGCGGTTCGCTCCCCAATCACCGCACCGGGCGGTGCAGCCGATGGCGACCGCGCGCTACCGCCGCCGCTCCGCCCGTGCGGCGGCGGAGGTGGCGAGCTGGCCCAGCAGGGCGGAGCCCAACAGGACCGTGGCGGCGGGGTAGACGGCGCCAGGGTGCCAGGACCCGACGACCACGGTGCACAGCATGCCGTAGCTCATCTGCACGAAGCCGTAGAGGCCCGAGGCGGCGCCGATCGCGTGGGGGTTGACGCTGACCGATCCGGCGAGGGCGAAGGGGCTGGCCATGCCGGCGCCCACCATGAATAGGGTGACCGGGGCGACGACAGACACGACGGTCAGGGTATTTGCGACATCCGCCAGGGCGAACAGGGCGGCGCCGCAGATGCACAGGGTGTTGGCCAGGCGCAGCGCGGCGCGGACGGACAGCCACCCGGCGATTCGGTTGGCCATCAGGCTGCCGCCGCCGACGCCCAGCATCAGAATCAGGTAATAGAGCCCCACGTCCTGCGGCGGCTGGTGCAACTGGTTCTCAAAGATGAACGGCGAGGCCGACATGAACCCGTAGAACGAGGTGGTGGAGCAGGCACCGCCGACCGCATAGCCGCGGAAGCGGGCGGAACGCAGCAGGCGCGCATAGCCGGTCAGCAGGAACCGGCCGGAGGCGCCGGTCAAGGGGGCAAAGCGCGGCGCCCGCGTCTCCGGCAGGCGCAGCAGGCAGGCCAGCAGCGTGAGCCCGCCGATCACCGCCAGCAGCACGAAGCTGGCGCGCCAGCCGAAATAGGCGGTCAGGAAACCGCCGATTGCCGGCGCGATGGCCGGCACCAGGGACATCACCAGCGTCAGCAGCGCGAGCTGTCCGGCCGCCTTGTGGCCCGCGGCACCGTCCCGCACGGCTGCCCGCCCGAGCACCAGCCCGGCGCAGCCGCCGAGGGACTGCACGATTCGGGCGCCGATCAGTACGGCCGCGTTCGGCGCGGCCGAGGTTGCGATGCTGGCGAGGGTGAACAGGGCGAGTCCCGCGAGCACGACGGGGCGGCGGCCGAACTGGTCCGATAGCGGACCATAGACGAGCTGCCCGATGGCAAGCCCGACCAGGTAGAGCGTGATCGTCAACTGCGCGGTGCCGGCGGAGATGCCCAAGGCCCGGGCGGTGGCAGGCAGCGCGGGGATGATGACGTGCATCCCGAGCGTGCCGCAGGCTGTCATCGCGACGAGCAACAAGAACGGGGCCCTGGTGCTGGCGCGCAGCACCGGGGTGGTCAGCAAACTCATGATGAAATCCCTACTCGCCAGTAGTCTGCCCGGATGCCGTCGTGACGGCAACCCGCAGACCCTGACGGAGGGATGGGTAGGTTGTTAGTGCCGGGTGACGTTCACCGGGACGCGGCCCGGCGCCCATTGGCTGACCTGATGGCGGATGGCGGAGACGGCGTCGCTGAAGCTCGTGAAGGCGCCGACCTCGGTCATCGCGTCCCAGTGCACTTGGTCGACCCGGTAGCCGAAGCTGTCGCGGCTGAGGATGAAGCTGGGGCCGAGCAGGTCCTCGGCGCCGTCGGGTGTGATGATGAGGCTGGCTTCATCGAGGCAGATGCCTTGTAGTTCGGTCGTCCAGGTCGGTGCGACGTCGAACAGCGCCTCCGCCATGGCGCGGAGATCCGTGACCCCGAGGGCCGGCGGCTGGACGGAGGCGACGGTGCTGTGATCGGGTGCGGTAAAGGGCCGCTTGGCAGACATTACAATCTCCGGCTGTGCTGCCCGGGGCAGCACTATGAATGCGACAGGCGGCAAGTTTGTTGCATACGCACAGAACGAATCAAAGTCTTAAAATTTCAGGATTGTATAGTCCGCGGAGAGAATGGTTAACGCGCGCCGCGCGATCACGCGGGATGTTGGGCTGCATGATTCACGCGCTTCCACGGTTCCGCGTCGCGCGATCACGCGACAGGGCCGCCCGGCGGGCGAGGGTGAGAATGGCGCTGCGGCAGAGCGTCTGGTCGGGCCAGCCGGTGCGCTTGCAGCCCCGTTCGGCCTCGGCCAGCGCGGCCATGCCGGCGAGGAGGCTCGGTGCGGGCCAGAGCGAGAGGGAGCGGGTGAAAGGGCCGACCTTCTGCCAGAACACCGGCGGGCGCAGCGTCTTCGCCGCGTCGGCGGCGCTCAGCTTCTGTTCATCCATCGCCAGGCGGGCGCGGTGCAGGCGCTGCAGGTGCGCGAGCGCGGCGCGCACGACCTGGACGGGCGCAGCGCCCTCGGCCATGGCGGTTTCCAGCGCGCGGTCGGTGGTGGTGATGTCACCGGTGGTGGCGGCGAACAGCGCATCGTCCAGCGACAGGCCCGCAAGGTCGCCGACGCAGGCCATGGCGTCGTCCAGGGTAACGCGGCCGCCGGGGCCGACGAACAGGGCGAGCTTCTCGACTTCCCCGCGCGTCGAGGCGCGGTCGGCGCCCAGGTGCTCGGCCAGCCAGGCCAGCGCGTCGGGGTCGATGCCGACGCCGGCGGCGCGCAGCGTCTCGCGGATCGTGTCCTGCAGCGCGCGGCCTTCCTCGGGGTAACAGCCGATGGCGGCGCCGTCGGGGGCGGCTTCCAGCAGGGTGCGCAGCTTGCTGCGGGCGGCGATGGCGGGGGCCTCCAGCACCACGAGTGCGGGGGCGGGGCCTTTCAGCAGCAGCTGCACCGGGCCGGCGGCGGCATCGGTGGCGTCGCGGACGCGGATAATGCGGCGGCTGCCCATGAGCGACAGACCGGCGGCCTCATCGGGCAGGCGGCTGATCTCCTCGCGTGCGAGTTCCGTCACCAGGAACGGGTCATCGAGGCTGCCGGCGACGGCGCGCACCAGGGTTTCGGCACGGTCGCGGATCATGCCGGCATCATCCCCGAACAACAGCACGACCCGGCACTCCCCGGGGTTGCGCAGAAAGCCGTTGACCTGCCCGGAGGAGAGCTTCATGTGCCCCGCTTCATTCCGCCGTGGCCATCCTGTTGGCGCGGCTGCGGAACCAGGTGGCGAGCTGATTGGTGATCTGTGTCGCGCATTCCTCGGCGATGTAGCGCTGCCGCGCCTCGACCTCCTGGTCCGCGGCGAAATACTGCGAATCGAAGATGTTCACGCCGTCGATCGCGCGGGCGGAGCCGCTGGTCAGCCGGGTGCGCTTCGGGTCGCGGCTGGTGAGCACGTAGGTTGCGGTGCCGCTCAGCCGCAGGCGGGTGGCGAGCGCATTGGGCAGGATGGCGACGCCTTCGCCGGAGATGCTGAAGGTGACCGACAGGTCGTAGGCGGCCGAGGGGCCGGAGTCGTTGCTGAACCGCTCCTGCAACGCCTGGCGCAGCAACTGGCCGGGGCGGTCGGGGATGATGCCGACATAGACGGCGGCGAGTTCCCGCTGCGCTGGGCCGGGCTTGCCGGACGCGGTCGGCATGTAGACCGGCTGGAAGCCGCAGCCAGCCAGCGAAAGGCAGGTCAGGGGTGTGAGCGCGGCGGTGAGGGTGCCGAGGCCGAAGCGGCGGCGGCCGATCGGCTGGCTCATCCGGCCACCACGAAGTTGACGATACGATTGGGCACGTGGATTTCCTTCACGATCCGCTTGCCTTCCAGGGCCTTGGCGACGTGTGCCTCGGCCTTTGCCGCGGCGATGGTAGCATCCTTCGGCGAGTCGGGGGGGACCTCGACCGTGCCGCGCAGCTTGCCGCCGACCTGCACGGCGATGGTGACGGTTTCCGCTGCCAACAGCTCGGGGTCGGCTTCCGGCCAGGGAAGTTCAGCGACCAGCCGGCCACCGGCGGCACCGATTCGGGCGCAGATTTCCTCGGCCAGGTGCGGCATCATCGGGGCGAACAGGCGGGCCATCGTCTCCACGGCTTCGCGCAGGGCCCAGGCGAGGCCGGGTTCGGAAGGGGCGCGTTCGGCCTCGGTGATGGCGTTGGCGAGTTCATGGAGGCGGGCGACGGCGACGTTGAAGGCGAAGCTTTCCAACGCTTCCGTCACCGTGGCGATGGTTCGGTGGGTGGTGCGGCGCAGCGTGCGGGCCGCGGGGCCGAAGCTGTCCGGGCGGGGTTCGCGCGGCGCATTATCAAGGGCTTCGGTGAGACGGTAGACACGCTGGGTGAAGCGGAA
>DASQVN010000231.1:0-3307 GCA_035640755.1 Rhodopila sp. | reverse complement strand
GGACGCCGGCACGGGGGCGGACGCCGGAGGCGCGGCAGGCGGACGCGGCGCAGGCGACCCCGCGGCGGCCGCCACAGCCCTCGGCTGCACCGGCACGACCCGCAACGTCGGCGCCACATGCGCCGGGCCGGCAGGCGTTACGGTGCTGGGCAGCGGCGGGAGCGTGCGTGCCTTACCGGCACTCTCGGCCGCGGGCTTCTCGGCGGCCGATACCAGCCGTGGCGGATCGCGCCGAATCGGTGACGGGCGCGCATCGAGATCCAGGCGATGCGCCTTGCCAACAATGGCGTTCTTCGACACACCCAGCCGGCGACCTATTTCGGCGGTCGAAAGCCCCTCGGCCCAGAGTTCCCGGAGGAGGCGGATTGTTTCCTCATCCCACACCATATGCTGGTCCTTTCACGCCATCGCCTACTAGATACGGTAGGGTTCAGAACGTTGCGAAGCAACCAGTAAAATCGCCTGTAGAGAAGAATCTTGTGGACAAAACTGGGGGTGAAACGGGGGACAACACGGGGGATAACGACTCGGCCCGGCACAAGCGCGTTCGGCACCCGGATACCCGCGGATCCGGCGGGTGCGTCAAGGCAAGTGCCGCCGGCCGGATCGGACCGAGGCCGCAACATTAAACGTGACTGTACTGTATCGGCCTGCGCCGCGCGTACCCGCTGACGCGGGTGGGAGTTTGCAAAGCCGCACCCGGCTGTAGACTGGTCCGGCATGCAGGCGCCCGATCCAACGCCCTGCCGGAGGAGTGAACATGGTCCAGGTCCCCAATGCCCAGATCCCCGGTGTGTATCACCGACGGATCGGCGACATCGTCATCACCGCCCTGTCGGACGGCTATCTGGATGGCACCGTCGAGGTAATGCAGAACATCGCACCAGCCGAGGCGACCCGGATGCTCGAAGACCGGTTCCGCCCGGGCCGCCGCACCTCGGTCAACTGCTACCTGGTCTATTCCGCGGGGCGGCTCGCGCTGATCGAGACCGGCTCCGGCGACTATCTGCTGCCCACCGCCGGCAAGCTGCAGCAGAACCTGAAGGCCGCCGGCGTTGACCCCGCGGATATCGAGGCGGTCATCCTCACTCACATGCACCCCGATCACTCGGCCGGCCTGACCGACCCGAAGACCGGCGCAAAGTTCTTCCCCAATGCCGAACTGGTGGTGCACGAGAACGAGCCGCGCCACTGGCAGGACGACAGCGCCATGAGCCGAGCGGATGAGCGGGCGAGAATGTTGTATTTTCAGTGTGCGCGGGAGCAGATGGCGCCCTACCACAACCAGATGCGCACGTTCAACGGCCCCACCGAGGTGTTCCCCGGCGTCACGTCAGTGCCGCTGCATGGCCATACACCGGGACACTCGGGTTACATGATCGCGTCCGGCGGTAAGTCGCTGCTGATCTGGGGCGATATCATCCACGTGCCGGAGGTGCAGGTGCCGCGCCCCGAGGTCACCATGGCGTTTGACACCGACCCGAACGCCGCGGCGGCAAGCCGCAGGCGGATCTTCGACCAGGTCACGAATGACCGGCAGTTGATCGCCGGGATGCACGTGCACTTCCCCGGCTTCGCGCACCTGGTGAACGAGGGCGGCCGCTACCTGATGCTGCCCGAACCCTGGGACCAGGCATTCGGCGAATGAGCCCGGGCCTGCTGCTCGCCTCCGCCCTGTCGGGTGCGGCGTACACGCTGACCCCCGGTCCGGCGTTCCTCGCTCTGCTGGGCATCGGCGCGGGGCGTGGCCGCAGGGCAGGGGCGGCGTTCCTGGCTGGCCATTTCGTTGGCGACATGGTCTGGGCATCGCTGTCGCTGACCGCGGTGATCGGCGCCCGCACCATCGGCACGCTGTTCTTCGATTGTCTTGGCCTGCTCTGCGGATTCTACCTGTGCTGGCTCGGCCTTCGCTCCGCGGCGGCGCGGCGTGACGCCGATGGCGCGATGAGCACCGAGCCCAGGTGGCCGCTGCTGCGCGGACTCGCCTTCGGGCTGTCGAATCCGAAAGCGTACCCGGTCGCGGTGGCGATGTTCACCGCGCTGCTGACCCGCTACGCCGGTGCGCTGGACTGGGGCGCGTTTGCCCCGCTGCTGGGTGCCGCATGTATCGGCTTCATTGTCGCGGACGCCGTGCTGGTCACGATCATCGGCGCTGGTGTCGTGCGGCGGTTCTACCGCCGCCACGCGCTGTGGGTGACGCGGATTTCCGGCGCCGTGTTCATCGGCTTCGGCGCACACGCCATCGCCTCGGCCGGCCCAGGAGTGTGGCGGCGCGTCTGACCCGCGCGCCGGTGATTACCGGATCGGCGAAAACGCCGCTGGCATCACCAAGGCGTTTTCCTGCTTCACCACCACGCCGGGCGGGTTGCGCGCCGGCCAGTTGCCGGTGGCCGCCGCCGCCGCGCGGACACTGAACCGTTCGTTCGCGTCCTTGTAGGCCCAGATGTGCACCCATTTGTTGAGGGTACCGAACTCCGAGTACCAGCCGCCGATCAGCGGCGAAAACTTTGTCCGACCCTCGATCTTTTCCGACCAGCGCTCGATCAGGCCGGGGATTGATCCGGGCGCCAGCGTATACTGGCGGATTTCGAACAGCGGCCCGACCTGGCGCGGCGTCAGCGGCGGGGAGAACGGCGCCGGCACGAACAGTTCGTTGCGCTGCTCGACCACGAACTCGCGGATCGGCGGCGGCCAGCCTTCCTCCTTCGCGGCGGCCGCACGCACCGCGCTGCGCTGTTCGAAACTGTCATAGGCCCAGACGTGCATGATCTGGTTCAGCGGGCCGATCTCGGTGTGCCAGAACGCGGCCAGCTTCGAGTGCTTCTCGCGGGCGGGCAGCGACTCGCCGAAGCGCTTCTCGACCTCGGCCAGCGTGCCGGGCTTCAGCGTATAGGTGCGCATCTCGATGATCATGACGTTCCTCCCCTTGCACGGGCGCGGAGGTTAGCCCGGCGCGGCAGGAATGCAATGTTGCCAGCCCTAGTGGGTCACTTGGCTTGGGCTATGCCGTTCATCACAGCGGCTCTGGGAGACCGAGAGCGGCGGTTGGGCATGCGCTGCCCAGCCGCCGACAGGATAGCGGTCAACGCGCCGCTTGCGCCGTCGCTGCCGGCGCTTGCCGTGCCAGACGAAGGGGGTGGGCTGTGGGTTCCAGGCCTGGGCGGTTTGCGTGAAGCAGACGCCGATCGCGGCGGCGGTCTGCGGATGCTACTGCGCGAAGAACATCTCGGTCAGCACGTAGTCGAATGCCAGGATCAGGATCGACGCCGTCACCACCGCCAGCGTGGTCGCCGTGCCGACGCCCTGC
>DASQVN010000230.1:0-6188 GCA_035640755.1 Rhodopila sp. | reverse complement strand
TCGCCGCCTTCAACGCCTGGCGGCAGGAGCGGCAGGCATTGGCCGAACTGGAAAGCATGACCGACCGCGAACTGTTGGATATTGGCCTGAGCCGCAGCGACCTGGGCCGCGTTTTCAACCCTGCCTACAACGTCGATCTGCGCGCCCGCGGCCTCGACGCCTAAGCCGCCGATACGAGCAAACGTCGATGTCCCCTTCCGGGATATCGACCCCTTGCACGGCTTCGGTTGTGCGGCCTCAGTACAGCCAGTGGAAACCGGTCAGGGTCGAACTGATCATCACTGGTAACTCGTGCCAGTCACTCAACACCCAATAGAACCCGAGCAGCACCGCTATCCCGACAAGCGGCATCGCGAACGACCCGCCGCGCGCATCTCGTCTGGGGGTAGGCATTGGTCCTCCCGCAAAATACAAACGCGTGACAACCCCGCCGCCGCCGCAACAGCGGCCGCAGCGAGCGATGTACGCCAAAAATAGCAATACCTCTGCAACGTTTGCGACCGTGAAGATGGCTGGGTTACGCCACGCGCATAGGTCAATCGCCGCGTTCGTGCCGCATAGTCGCGCTGCAGGACCGTGCGAGGGCCATTACGTGAGTGACGAAACCGCTGGCCCCATCCCCCTGGCCAGATCCGTCCCCCAGGCCGGAACAACGTTGGCGATTCTGATGTCGCTCAGTATCTGCCACCTGCTGAACGACATGGACCAGTCGCTGGTTCCGGCAAGCCATCCGATCCTCAAGATCGGGGCCAGACCCACCATCGAGGGCAGACCCAGCATCGAGGACAGACACTGAGCGGCGACCACATAGACCTGGCCATGGTGCTGGCCGTCGATGGCTCGGCCAGCGTCACCTATGAGGAATTCGGCCTGATCGCCGGCGGCATTGCGACTGCCCTGAAGGACCCCACCGTCGCCGCCGGCCTGACCGGAACCAGCATCCTGTCGCTGCTGCTTTGGTCCGGCTCCGGCCAGCAGGACGTCATCACGCCCTGGACACGCATTGCCACCGCAGCCGACCTGACCGCCTTCGCCGACAGCGTGGACAACATGCCGCGCACCATCCGCCCCGGCGCCACCGCGATCGGCGAGGCGCTGCTCGCCTCCCTCACCCTCCTCGGCCGGGTACCGGCCGTGCCGAAGCGCAACATCGTCAACGTCATCGGCGACGGCCGCTCGAACCAGGGCATCCCGCCCGGCCCGGTTCGCGACCGCATGGCCCAGGCCGGCATCACCATCAACGGCCTGTGCATCCTGCATGAGGAGCCGGACCTCCTCGCCTCCTATACCGCAGAGGTGATCGGCGGCCCCAATGCATTCGCCGTAACCTGCCGTACCTATCAGGATTTCACCGAGGCGATGCGCCAGAAGCTGACGCGCGAGATCAACGGCCCGATCGTCTGATCCGCGTCCAACCAACGGACGGTTCCAGCCATGACCGATGAGACCGAACCCTGCCGTGACGACCGTGCGGTCAAGGCCGAGACGCATCAGACCTTCGTTGCCGCGGCGGAAGGCCCGGCCGATGCCGAAGCGCCACCCACCCGAGCCCAGGTCATCAGTTCGGTTACCGAAAAGAAGAGCTACGCCGGCGCGGCCGACGCCGATGATGAGATGCCCCTGCCGACCGACCTGAAGACCGTCTTCCTGGGCGGGATGTTCTGCCTCGCGGTGCTGACAATGATGTATCTGGCGGCCGAGATCGTGCTGCCGATCGTCCTGGCGGTCATGTTGAAGCTGCTGCTGCAGCCCTTGGTGCGCGTGCTGGAGGGGATACGCATCCCGCGTCCGCTCGGTGCGATCCTGTCCATCCTGCTGGTGCTGTTCGTGTTCGCCGGCACGATCAGCCTGCTCGCCGGCCCGGCGGCGTCCTGGGCGTCCAGGCTGCCGGAAGCAATCCCGAAGATCCGCGACAGCTTCACCCTGCTGAAGCAGCCCATCGATTCCATCCAGCACCTCGTCCGCCAGGCCGAGGGCATCATCGGCGCCGACACCGGTACCCCGCCGCCGATCGCGGCGCCGACGTTCAGGCCCGCCAGCGTCGTCGGGGCAGTGTTCAGTGGCACCGCGACCGTGACATCGGGCCTGTTCACGACGCTGCTCATTCTCTTCTACATGCTCACGTCGGGTGAAATCTTCCTACGCCGCGTCGTGGAAATCCTACCCAGCTTCAAGGACAAGCGGAACGCCGTCGAGCTTTCCTTCCACATCGAGCGGGATGTCTCGGCCTATCTGCTGACCGTCACTCTGATCAACGTCGCTGTCGGTCTGGCAACGGGAGCCGTGATGTGGCTGTGCGGCGTCGACAGCCCGGTGCTGTGGGGCGCGATCGCGTTCGTGCTGAACTACGTGCCCTTCCTGGGGCCGATGGTCGGGATCGTGGTGTTCCTGATGGCGAGCATACTCTCGTTCGGCGTCTCCTGGTGGGCAGTGGTGCCCCCCGGCCTGTATCTCTGCATCCATATCCTGGAAGGCGAGTTCTTCACGCCAACGCTGCTCGCTCGGCGCTTTACCATCAACCCGGTCGCCGTCATCCTGGCGCTGGTCGTCTGGTTCTGGATGTGGGGCGTGCCCGGGGCGATCCTGGCCGTGCCGATGCTGGCGGTCACCAAGATCATCTGTGACGATATCCGGCCGCTGCGCGCCGTCGGTCACCTGCTGGAGGGATGAAGCAGGATCACGGCCGGAACAGTCCGGTCGTGGACGCATGCCGTTGCAGAATCGTTCTGGCCGGCGCAGGCCGTGCCTCCGCGGCTTCGCAGCCCGCAGTGACCTCTGTTCAGGCCACCTTCGCCTCGACCAGACGAGCCAGGTCGCCGACACAGCGCAGGCTGTCGAGCTCACGCGTGTTGAACTTGATGCCCCACTTCTCCTCGCAGGCCATGATGATCTCGATCTGCTTGAAGCTGTCCCAGCCTTGCACCTGCTTGGCGGTCAGCTCGGGCGTCAGCGTCAGGTCGTCGCGCAGGAAGACGTCGTGAAAGATCTCGGTCAGTGCGCCATAGATTTCGGACTCGGTCGCCATGGAATCAGCCCTCGATGACATGAATGAAAGTGTCGGCCGGCGTGAATGACGCCAGGTCCAGGACGTTGCGGTTTCCTCCGGTTTCATCCGCTTCCAGAACGGTGAACCCCAGCTTGGCGTAATGGTCCTTCACCATGCCGTTCTTCTTGGTGGGAATGTACTCGCCGATCAGCCGGCGTGCCCCCAGCTTGCCTGCTTCCTGCGCGATCAGGTTCAGCGTCGTCGGTTCCACCTGGCGACCCAGCACCCGGCAGCTCATCAGCCAGGTGTCGATATACAGGTCTTTGTCCGCCTGCAGGCGGCCGATGATGATGGCGATCACGCCGTTGTCGCCGAACCGGTCGGTCAGCCGCAGCTGCAGGCCGAACGCGTCCGGGTCCGCCATCACGGCAATGACATCCTCGTCCGTGTAGCGCTTCGTTGTCAGATTGAACTGGTTCGACTTGTTGATCAACTGCACGATGCGCTGCAGGCCGATCTTGTCGAACCGCCGCCAGATCAACTGCATCTCCAGCCCGCGCAGGTAGGACGGCAGATCGGTGACCGCCGCCTTCAGCGCCTCACGTGCCCGATTGCCCTGGTATTGGCTGGTGCGCTCGCGGTCCTCCTCGGTGATCGACAGCCCCTCGAAATATCCTGCGTCGGCCAGCGCCACGGGATAGCCGGTCGGGTCGTCGGACACCTCGGGCACTGCCACCATCGGCAGCTCCTGGCGCACCAGGTTGCGCTCGAACGGGTTGTCGTCGATGAACACCAGGCTGTCGAGACCGATGTTCAGCTCCTGCGCAATGGCACGGATGTTGTCGGCCTTGTTCGACCAGTTGGCGACGAAGCTGGCAATGTCGCCACGCTTCAGCACCATGTCCGGGTGCTTCTCGAACGGCTCGACCGCGTTGGCCTCGTCGTTCTTCGAGCAGACGGCAAGGATGACACCACGGCGCGACAGCTCCCGGGCGTACTCCTGGAACGCCACATACGCCTCGCCCAGCGGACTGCCCTGGCCGAGTGTGATGCCCTCCAGCCCGTCATCCCCGATGACGCCGCCCCAGAGCGTGTTGTCCAGATCCATCACCAGGCACTTGTAGGATCGGCCCTGCTTCGCTGCCACCCAGCGTCCAACCAGGTCGCCGTAAAGCGGGCTTAACACCGGCGCCACTTCCTGCTTGGATCGATGCCACAGCGCCGTGTCGTGCCACTTGCCGGTCCCGTCGCGGGCCGCGCGGTCATCGACCGCGAGGATATCAACACTTTCCGCCTCAGCCATGGCACGGATCGCCTGGTTCAGGCGCGTCACGAACCAGGCACGCGACCCAGGCGCGCGATGCTCGTTGTTGCCGAGAACCGGCAGATGCACCGGCAGCACCGTCTGCTGAATGACCGGGCAGCGGAACGCATCGCGCGCCAGCGTCCAGGCCTGCCGGATCCGTTCCTTCACCTCGGCCAGCGCCGCGTCGGCAGCGTCCTGGTCCATGCCGGCGGTGACACCCGCGGTCACGTGGTACGCATCCAGCGCGAGCAGCACCGCCGTCGGCTTGAACGCATGCAGCGGCGAGTCCGGATCGCTCAGTTCCTGCAGGTATTGGCCGTATTCATTCTCATACGTATCGATCCAGATGCCGCGGCGCAGGCCGGCAACGCGGATCCCGGGCAGCAGATGTGTCAACGTGGACGAGCCCAGCACCGCGAGCCGCACCCTCTTGGTCGGCAGTGATGCCGGTCCGTCCGGAAGCAGCCGGCGGACCGTTTCGTCCAGCGCATTGGTCAGCACGAAGTTCAGTCGCGCGTTTGCCAGCGTCACCGCCTGGTCCCAGGCATTGGCCGGGTCGGATGGCAGATTCCGCAGGCGCCGACGCCAGTCCGGAATCTCAGGCAGCCAGTGCAGTTCCGTCACAGAACCCTCATTGTGCAGTGCGCCGGATAGCTATCAGCGGGATGGCGCGAAGTCTAAGCAAAATCGCGGAAGCGGGAATGACTCGACGATATCGGTTCGAATGACATATACACACGAACTAGTAATTATATCCACGTCAGAGAATTCAGAATGTCGCAGAATCGGCCCCAGTTGATCTGCTTCTCTTATCACAAGTCGGGAACAAGCTTGCTGTGGCACGTCATGAACCGTGTCAGCCATCAGCTCGGCCTGAGTCTCGCAAACCACTACGGTGAGGTGCGCCGTATCGACCCGAACGCGGATATCGTCTTGCTGCCGCACTCCCGGCTGCGCGGCCCGATCGAGCGGCCGTACCGCGCAATCCGCATGGTCCGCGATCCCCGCGACATCTGGGTGTCCGGCTACCTGTACCACCTCCGCTGCGCCGAGGAATGGTGCATCAGCTGCGATTTCGATACCACGCACCCGATCCTTTTCCCCCAGGTCGATTACGCCATTGCACACTGGCCGCATGCGGCCAAGTGCGCGTACCTCGAGTCCCTGAACGGCCGCTCCTACCAGCAGAACCTGCGGCAACGGTCGCGCAACGATGGCCTCGTGTTCGAGCTCGCGGGCTACACCGGCTGGACCATGGCCGCCATGCGGGAGTGGCCTGCCAATGAGGTGGATGCACTGGATATCCGTCTTGAAGCCGTAATGGCCGACTTCGACCCCGCCATGCAGCGCATATTCGAGCACTTCGGGTTCAGCGACGCCGAACGCACAAGCGCCCTGGATGTTGCGCGGCACGAGGATGTGCGCCGCATGGATGACGCCGCCATGTCGCAGCGGCCACAGATCTCGTCCCGGACAATCTCCAAATGGCGCACTTTCCTGACAGCGGAACAAATAGCCCGGTTCGAGCATGACTACGGCGATGTCGTCAGCAGCCTTGGCTATCCTCTGCACGATTCGGCACCGGCCATAGAGGCCGCTGACGTGCACCTGCTGGCGGGCCATTCCCGAGTCAAACCGACAGTTGTCGCGCCCGGTCTGTTCACCTTCATCGTCCCCGCCGGCCAGCAGCGGGTCCAACTCGTGTCGCACCACCCCGATCCGCGGCACGGCCGCGCAGCTCGTCAGAGTGAAATCGCGGTCCGGGAAATCGTCGTGGAATACAAGGACGATCTGGTTACGATCCCGGCGGACGATCCGCGCCTGACCGAGGGCTGGAGCGATCCCGAGCATGACGGCGCCGAGCTGCGCCGCCGCACCGTCGGGGCGGCCAGCCTG
>DASQVN010000229.1:0-4613 GCA_035640755.1 Rhodopila sp. | reverse complement strand
GGGGTCGCATTCGCGGTACAGCCGGAGCAAGGCGAGCTCATCGCCTTGCTGCACGTTCATCGGCGCGCGCTTGTCGTCGCCGTACAGCAGGTATTCCACGCTGACGCCGAGGATCTCGGCGATCCGGCTGAGATTGCCGGTTACCTGTCCGGCGCGGCCAGTTTCCCATTGTGCGACGGCGCTGCGCGACACGCCGACCTGATCAGCGAGCTCGTCCTGGGTGATCCCCCGATCACGCCGCATGATGCGGATGCGGGAGCCGATGGCGGCGGCATTCATCATGAGCGCATTCTACGCAAGTATGACTAACTTTCCCAGTGGAAATTTGCCCGCAAGCTGAGATTTTCGTCTCAACATGTATCCGCGGGCGCGTTGAACGACTCCGCGCCGGGCATCGCACATGGGGCGCTCAGAACGCGGCTGTATTCGGGAAACTGAAGCCAGGCAGGCATCGTGAAGCGGCACGAGATGTTGGGCTGACGCAGCCACTGGCCGCAGTTAGGGAAATTTTCCGACCGAAATTGTTATTATCGTTGACTCTCCGTGTCGGTTTGTCTAACTAACGCCGAGTTCGCTTTTAGTTCTAATGAGGGCCGCGATGGGTAAAAGGATCGTCTGGACGGATGGACAGGACATGCGCATTCGGCGCCTCCGCACCGAAGGTGCGTCCTGGGACACGATCGCCTCACAACTCGGCCTGGCGCGCTGGACGGTGATCGAACGCGCGGCATGGCTCGGCGTCCGGCCGCCGCTGGCGACGACTGCCTTCCTGGACGAGGTCATGCGTCCGCCCCTGCCCGCCGGCCACCCGGAGTCCTGGGGCGCCATCAACCGCGGCACCGCGCTGGAGGGGCGGCCCTATCCGGCGCGCCCCGTAATCCGCTGAGCCGTTCCCTTTACACCAAGCCAGGAAAGTTTCGTCATGACAGTTGCCTCCCCGGCCAAGGCCGCCGCGAAGCCCGTGATCCGCCCGGCGATGATCAACGGCTATGAGATCGACGCCGACTACGTGGTGTATCGTCTGGAGGAAGCGGGCGCGACGCTGCTCGCGCTGCCTGGCACCGGGTGGTCCACGCGCCTGCGGACATCCTCGCTGGACATCGTACGGACCGCGCTGGAATCCTACGGCTGGACCGCAGCCCGGATCCGCCCGGCCGTCCCCTCGGCCGAGAAGATCACGCGGATGGATGAGGCGCTGAGCTGGCTGTCACTGATCCCGCAGGACAAGTACGTGCTGCGACGCGTGGTCGGCGCGCGCAGCCTGGTACACCCGATCACCGACCGGCACCTGTTCCCCTGGCGGCGGCTGGGCGCGGCACTTGGCGCGGACCACAAGGCGATCCAGCGCTGGCATGGGCAGGGGATCGGGCTGATCGTCGCGGCGCTGCGGGGGGCCTGAGGCGGCGGCTATTCAGGAGGGGACGGCCCGCCCAGCATGTGGGCCGTCCTCCGCCCCTCAGGTTCCGGCCACGCGCCGGCGAAGCACGTGGGCCGCGGAAACCATGTTGCGCAGTGCCGGCCTGACCTCCTCCCACCTGCGGGTTTTCAGACCGCAGTCCGGGTTGACCCAGATCTGCCAGTCCTGCAGGCGCGCGCGGGCCAAGCCGAGAAGCTCGGTCATTTCGTGGATGTCGGGGACGCGCGGACTGTGGATGTCCCATATGCCCGGTCCGATTCCGGCGGGATAGGCGCGCTTTGCCTCCTCCTGGGCCTCCCCCTGGTCCAGGAACGCGTCGAGCAGTTCCATCCGGCTGCGGGTGGTTTCGATGGAAATGACATCGGCATCCATGTCCGCGATGGAGGGCATGATGTCGTTGAACTCGGAGTAGCACATGTGGGTATGGATGCCGGTATCGTCGCGCACACCGCTTGTGGCGAGGCGGAAGCAGGTGCTGGCCCAGGCGAGATACTCGGCCCATTCGGCGTGCCGGAGCGGCAGCCCCTCCCGGAAGGCGGGCTCGTCCACCTGGATGATCGGAAGGTTTGCGGCTTCGAGGTCGGCAACTTCGTCGCGGACGGCGAGGGCGATCTGCCGGCATACGGTGGCCCGCGGCACGTCGTCGCGGACGAATGACCATTGCAGCATGGTCACCGGGCCGGTCAGCATGCCCTTCATTGGCCGGGCTGTGCGTGACTGCGCATACGCCGACCATCGCACCGTCATAGGGTGAGGGCGCGCGATGTCGCCCCAGATGATCGGCGGCGCGACGCACCGGCTGCCGTAGGACTGCACCCAGCCGTGCTGGGTGCACGCGTACCCGTCCAGTTGTTCGGCGAAATACTTGACCATGTCGTTGCGTTCGAACTCGCCGTGGACGAGCACGTCCA
Organism: Rhodopila sp.; assembly: GCA_035640755.1. Taxonomy (GTDB): domain Bacteria; phylum Pseudomonadota; class Alphaproteobacteria; order Acetobacterales; family Acetobacteraceae; genus Rhodopila. Next base: position 2,285 of record DASQVN010000229.1, on the reverse strand, counting down.
GGCCGATCTCCTCCTGCCAATGCACCGCATCGTCGATCAGGGTTTCGATCAGCCGTTCATAGTCGGCGGCGGAGATTTCGCCGCGGGCGAGTCCGGCGCGCGCCCTGCGCACTTCCTTGGTCTGGGGGAAGGAGCCGATGGTGGTGGTCGGGAATATCGGCAGGTTGAGGCGCGCCTGCTGGGCCTGCCGCCGTGCGGGATAGGCGCTCGCGCGCTGCTCCATGCGGGGGGTTACTGCGGCGACGCGGGCCTGCACGTCGTCGCGGTGCACGCGGCGGCTGGTGCGGCGTGCGTGGATGGCGGCGTCGCTGGCGGCGAGGTGTGCGGCGATTGCGCCTTCTCCCTCATCCAGACCGCGGGCGAGGGCGGCGACTTCGTCGAGTTTCTGGACGGCGAAGGCGAGCCAGGTCTTCACCTCCGGGTCCAGACTGGTTTCCTGGCCGAGATCCACCGGCACGTGCAGAAGGCTGCAGGAGGGGGCGACCATCAGGTGCCTGGTGCCTCGGACCGTGGCGACCTGCTGGAGCAGGCCGAGTGCGGCGCGGAGGTCGGTGCGCCAGACGTTGCGGCCATCGACGAGGCCGAGGGACAGCCAACGATCCGCCGGCAGGGCTGCCACCGTGGTTTCGAGTTCGGCCTTGCCACGCACCGCGTCGAGGTGGACGCCGGCCACGGGCAGGGTTGCCACGGTGGCGAGATTGGCGCCAAGCGGGCCGAAATAGCTGGCGAGCAGGATGTCGGGAGCCGCGCCCCTGCACAGGATGCGATAGGCCAGGGCGAAGGCCTGCCGAGCCTTGTCCGGAAGGTCGAGCGCCAGCACCGGCTCATCGATCTGGACCCAGGTGACGTTGGCCTCTGCCAGTTCGCGCAGCACCTGGGCGTACACCGGCAGGACCCGCTCAAGAAGGTCGAGCGGATCGGAACCATCGGTGACCTTGCTGAGCATCAGGAAGCTGATCGGGCCGAGCAGAACCGGCCTGGTGCGTATGGAGAGCGACAATGCCTCCCGGTAGGCGGCGAGGGGGCGGTTTCCGGTCAGGGCGAAGCGCTGGTCGGGTGCGAGCCGGGGCACCAGGTAGTGATAGTTGGTGTCAAACCACTTGGTCATCTCCAGCGCCGGCAGCCCGGGCATGATGCCGGCCGCCTGCTCCATGGTTGAGCCGTGCGAGCCGCGCGCCAGGGCAAAATAGGTGGGCAGCGACACCGGACCACCCTCCCAGCCGTAGCCGGATGGGATGGCGCCCAGCATGCAGGCGGTATCCAGGACGTGGTCGTAGAGCGAGAAGTCGCCGGACGGCACATGGCTGATGCCTCTACCACCTTGCAGGGTCCAGTGGCGTTGCCGCAGCGCCAGGGTGGCGGCATTCAGTCCGGGTTCGTCCAGCTCATTGGACCAGAAGCGTTCGAGGGCGACTTTCAGCTCCCGGCGATGGCCGATGCGGGGAAAGCCGAGGTTGCTTGCGACGGTCATGCAAGCCTCCGCACGTCAGGGAGGATGGCGAGCGGATGGGGATGGCGGGCGGTGCCGCCGTGGTTGACAAACATGGTCGTCTCCGGCCTCCGGTTCACCCCGCCCGGCGGCATGGTTGGTGCGACGATGGCAGGTCTCCTGGCTCGTGACGCTTCGGGGTAAGAACCCGGTGCCGTCGGTCCTGTCTTCCCGAGCCATCTGGCTCAGTGACCCATCCGTGCGGATGGACGGACCGTCAGCGCGTCACTGACAGTTGCGGGGGCAGCCGCCGACTTGTCCCCGGACACGGGTCCGGCCGGGACGCACGACGTTCCCTTCTAACCCGCTCGCGCGGGACCATCGATACATAAAGATATGCTTATGTGGCGTAGAAACGCAAGCCTGGAGCGTGGCCTTAGCTGCTGGTCCCGCACGGTAGGTGTTAGAGAGGCTGGGGAGGAGTGTTGTTCGCGCGCCATGGCTTCCCGTCATGGCCAGGGGCCGAGCCGGCTATCTGCGCTGCACCGGTGGTGCGTGGATGGCCGGGTCGAGCCCGGCCATGGCCGAAAGGGCCGTGTCCTGGACGGAGAGGGCCCGTGTCCTGGCGCGTGTGGCCCCTCTACCCCGGCTGTTTGTGGATCGGGTCCACCCAGTACACCGCTTCCGGCTTCTCCACCGGCTCGATGTCCAGGTTCACAACGACGGCTTCGTTGTCGCTGCGGACCAGGACGCATTCCAGCGTTTCATCGGTGCTGGCGTTGATTTCCTGGTGCGGGACGAAGGGCGGGACGAAGATGAAATCGCCGGCTTCGGCTTCCGCGACGTATTCCAGGTG
>DASQVN010000228.1:0-4075 GCA_035640755.1 Rhodopila sp. | reverse complement strand
CCTCCGCCAGCTCCGCCACCTTGCGGATTGAGGACGCCCGCATCGTCCCCTCGATCTGCTTCGCCTCGACCATCTCTCCCTTCTCGGCAAGCGCGCCGGCCGCGAATGCGCCATCCGACCCGATTCCGGCTGTCGCCGCCGGCCCAGTCAGCCCCCCGGCGGGCCCCCCCACCAAGCCCGCTGCCAAGCCAAGATACGGCGAGGTTCCCTCGCTCTCCGCCACCACGGCCGAGGGCGACCGGTTCAGCGCGTTCAGGATCGACCGCGCCGTCAGGATGATGATGCCGAAGCCGACAACCCCGAAGCCAAATACCTGCAGCAGCGTCACCAGATCGTTGTTGCGGGCCACGGCGCCATTCGCCACCTCCGTCACCGCCGGCTCGGCCTCGTTGATGAACGGCATCGTCACTACTTCGACATGATCGCCGCGCGCCTCGTCATAGCCGATCGCGGTCTTCACCAGCTTGGCGATCTGCTCCAGCTCCGCCGGCTCGCGCGGCCGCCAGTTGTGCTTGCCGTCCGCGCCGACCTCGTCGATCCCATCGACCATCACCGCCAGCGAGATGCGCTCGATCCGCGGCTGGTCGTGCACAACCGCCCGCACCGTCTTGCTGATCTCGTAGTTCGTCGTCTCCTCCTGCTTGCCTTCCTGGCTGCCGGTCGTCTGCGCACCGGCATCGGCGTTCGGCAGGTTGTTCTGCACCGAAACGTTGCTGGTCCGGTCGGTCGACTTGCTGTTGGAGGTGACGTTCTGCGTGCTGCGCACAACCGAGCCGTCAGGCTCGAAATGCTCCTGCGTCTCGTTGACCGTGTCGAAGTTCATCCGGATCGATGCCTCGGCCCGCACGTGCCCCACGCCCAGGCTGCGCTCCAGCATCAGCTCGACTTCCTGCGCCACGCGCGATTCCAGGTGCTGGCGCTGCTCCTCGGTCTTCGCCGACCTCATCCGCGGATCGTTCGCATCCCCAGCCTGCACCAGCAGGTGCAGGTTGGAGTCGACCACCGTCACGTTCTGCGGCTTGAGCCCCGGCACCGCCGCGGCGACCAGCGTCACCACCGACTGCACCGCCTCGGCCGAGATCGACTGCCGCCCGGGGAAGGTCAGCATGACGCTCGCCTGCGCCTCCTGCCGTTCCCGCGCGAACGGCTCCCGCCGCGGCAGCACGATATGCACGCGCGCCCGGCTGATGCCGCGCACTTGCTCCAGCGTGCGGCTGAGCTCGCCCTCCAGCGCCCGCGTCAGGCGCACCTGCTGGTCGAAATCGGTCAGCGCGAGCCCGCTGCCCTGGTCGAAGATCTCATAGCCGCGCAGGCTGCTGGCGGCGATGCCCTTGGCCGAGAGCAGGCCGCGCACCGTCGCCACCTGGCCGTCGGCGACCAGCAGCTCGCTGCCGTTGCCGTCCAGCCGGTAGGGGATCTTGCGGCGCTCCAGCTCCTCGGTCACCGACCGGGCCGTGGCGCTGTCGAGGTCCGAGGCGACCAGCTTCAACCGTCCGGGCGGCGGCCCCTGCATCTCCAGCCAAAGAAAGGCGGCGAGCATGCCGAGTGTCACGCCGGCCAGCATGGCGACGCGGGCAAGGCCGAAACTGCGGGCCTGTGCGAGGATGCCTTTGATGGCGTTCATGCCTGTTAACTCATTTTGAGGGCGGCACCCACCCTGTAGCAGCCAATCCTTACCGACTGGTTAACGACGCCGCGTCCCGCAGCGCGCCCGGGCGGCCGTCCCGTCCGTTGGAATGCCGAAAACTGCCATTTCAGGCGGGTCGAGCGCCGCTGATCGCTCCCGCAGACGGCCAACAGCCGTTGAGCGATCATCGCCTGCGCTCTGGCCGGACGATTCGAATCGGTCCCGGCGTTCAGCGCATCACTCCACCCGCAGCTCCGCCCTCGTCACGGCCGAACCGAAATAGGCGAGGCGAACGTCTGCCGCGGTATCATCACAGCCGCGGAACTTCGCCGCAGTGTGGCTGAAAGCGAACCGTCCGGCCAGACCGCACGGCGGCATTGGTAACGTCTTCCGATCGATGGGGCTGGTGCCGCGCAAATCCCGTTTCGATTCACCACGAAGCCACGAAGGCACGAAGCAACGCCTTCCGCTTCGTGCCTTCGTGGTTTCGTGTTGAATAAGAAACGATTGCCGCACGCCGCGACGTTGCTCGGGTCGCACATCCGCGAGGCAACCTGCGCAGACGCCGACGCTGGTTCCACCCGAAACAGCGGCCAGCTTGCCGCGCTTCCGTGCAGATCGGCATTGGCCCCGGTTCCGGCCAGTGGATAGTGCCTCACTTCTGAATAGTGCGTCACTGCCAGAAATGGACAATCGTGCTGACCACTCCGACAGCCACCGCCAACATGCCGCCCAATCGGATCGTCAGGCCCTGTTCCAAATCGCGGGCGGTGGTTGTGACCTCCCGCATCAAGTCCTCCCGCTGCGCGGTCAGCTCATCGCGCAGCACCTGCCGGGTGACCACACCGCTCCAGAAATCGGCAAAGAGTTGCGCCAGCACCTCAGCCTGCTCGCGACTGAACCCGCGCGCTTCCAGGCGGTGCGTCCTGTCGATCGCGTCGAAGCCGCTCATCCTTACACCCCGCCAAGCGCCAACACACCAAAACTCCCCTCCGTGGCGCTCCGTCCTTCCCCCTGCACTCCGTGGTGAATCAAAACAACATCACCAGCCCTAAACCCGCATCGGCATCAGCACATACAACGCACTCGCATCCCCGGCATCCTGCACCACCGTCGGCGCCGAGCCGTCCGCGAACCGGAACTCCACCTGCTCGGGGATCTGGTCGGTGATGTCGTTCAGGTAGCGCGCCTGGAAACCGATCTCCAGCGGCCCGGCCTCGTATTTCACGTGATCCGCGTCCAGCTCCTCGGTCGCCGTGCCCTGCTCGGGGCTCGATGCCGACAGCACCAGCAGGTCCCGCGCCAGCGACAGCTTCACCGGGCGTGAGCGTTCCGAGGAGATCGCTGCCACCCGCGCCACCGCATCGGAAAAATCCTTCTTCCCGACCCGCAGCACCTTGTCGTTGCCGCGCGGAATCACCCGCTCATATTCCGGGAACGTTCCGTCAATAAGCTTGCTGGTCAGCAAAATCTGCTCGGCATGGAACTGGATGCGCGTGTCCGACAGCGCGACGTCGACATCGCCCACCACCTCATCCAGCAGCTTGCGCAGCTCATTCACCGTCTTGCGCGGAATGATCACCCCGGGCATCGAGGCTGCACCCTCTGGCAGCGGCTCCTCGACCCGCGCCAGCCGGTGCCCGTCGGTCGCAACCGCGCGCAGGACGGGCGTGCCGTCGCTGTCCGCATGGTGCAGATAGATCCCGTTCAGATAATAACGCGTCTCCTCGGTGCTGATCGCGAACCGCGTGCGGTCGATCAATGAGCGCAGCGCATGCGCGCTCAGGCTGAACTTGTGCGGCAGGCTGCCGGCGGTCATCGACGGAAAATCCTCGACCGGCAGGACCGTCAGCTTGGTGTCGTAACGCGCCGCCCGCAGCGCCAGCTGCGCATCGCCGCCGGGATGATCGAGCTCGACCTCGACCCCGTCGGGCAGCTTGCGGACAATCTCATACAGTGTGGCGGCCGGTGCGGTACAGGCGCCGTTGCGGGTGGTGGTGGCCGGCACATCCTCCACAATGGCGATCTCCATGTCGGTCGCGGTCAGCGTCAGCTTCCCGTCCCGCACGGCGATCATCACGTTCGCCAGGATCGGGATGGTGTTGCGCCGCTCGACAACACTCTGCACATGGGCCAGCGCCTTCAGGAGGATGGCGCGGTCGGCCTTCAACTTCATGGTCTGTTTCCTACAAGGTCCGGCCGCTGGAACCCGCTCCAGCGGGTAGGCGGGCGAGTCGCATAGGCCACTTTAGCAATGCGTGTGAAGCTCCGCCAAGAACCGTGATCAACCAAAACGCAGGTTTATACCTGGGTCGTGACGATTTCGATCCGCCTGTGCACGGTGCCTCCCGATTCGCGGGCGGCATCACCGCCGGCGCGAAGACACTGACCAGCCAAACCCGGCCCATCGCGCCGCGAACGTTCCGCGATCAGATATATGGAAGGCCA
>DASQVN010000227.1:0-9675 GCA_035640755.1 Rhodopila sp. | reverse complement strand
AATCTGCATATACAGCGCACGCAGCATATGATTTGCACGCAGATCACGCTGAGATGTTCTTGTATTCCGGAACGGCGCTCCCATTAGGGTAACCGCATCAGGCCGCCAGCCCCGCGGCCAGTCGCACCGTTTCACCCCGTCATGCGGCCAATCACTGACGATTGACCATACAAGCCTGTGGAAAAACGCCATGGCGAAGGCCTGTCAGAACGACCCGGATCGGAAAGAAGACCAATACGATATCGACGGCTCGCCCGGCCAGTTCACTGCCCGCTTCACCTCGCCCTACAACACGCTGCACCAGATCAGCGGCATCCGCTCCCGCGACGACGCCATCGCCTGGATCACCGAGGCCCGCCTGCTAGTCCGCTCCTATTCGTAGCAGCACTCTCGCCTCCGTAGCCGCCCTCTGGTCCTTCCGCGCCGCGCGCGGCCATCATTTCGCTTCTCAACAGACCACGCACCGCGCATCGCAGCCACCCCCGTGGCCCTCCGGCCCCTCCGCGCGCTCCGTGGTGAATCAAAACAATCTCCACCAGCACCAGCCTTCCAGGAGGCACAGAGCCGCACGAGTCCGAACCCGCACACCAATGCCGCCAAAACAGGCAATCCGGACCATCATGGCCCCAAATTAACGACCACCCAAACGATTACGACAAAACTGCACATAAATCACACATACTGCACAATAAACAGCAGGCGCCAGCCTAATTTTCCACCACCAACACCCTCCGCACCTGCCGAAATCCGCGCCACACCCACACCCCACCTGGCACAACCCTTGCGTTGCACCGCAGCAGAGTTCGCAAGAACCGCCGGACCTGCCCAACGCCGGGCCGCGTCCGCCCCGAGGCCCGCAACGCCTCCACCTGCTCCTCGGCCTGGCAACGGCGCCAGCCCAGACCGTGTGACCACGCCATGCACAAGGGCTTCCTCAAGGCCGGCCACCTGCCGACCCTCTTTGCATCCTTCCTCTATTTCGACCTCAGCTTCATGGTCTGGGTCCTGCTGGGCCCCCTCGGCGTCGCCATCGCCAAGGACCTCCACCTCGACCCCAGCCACAAGGGCCTGATGGTCGCCACCCCGGTGCTCGCCGGCGCCGCGCTCCGCGTCGTCCTCGGCCTGCTGGTGGACCGCTTCCAGGCCAGGCGCGTCGGCATTGGCGCCCAGATCGTGGTCATCGCCGGCCTGCTCGCCGCCTGGGCCATCGGCATCAACAGCTTCCCCGCCGTCCTGCTGCTGGGCTGCGTCCTCGGCCTCGCCGGCGCCTCCTTCGCCGTCGCCCTGCCGCTCGCCTCCGCCTGGTACCCGCGCGAGCATCAGGGCACCGCACTCGGCATCGCCGGCGCCGGCAATTCCGGCACCGTGCTCGCCGCCCTGTTCGCCCCCGGCCTCGCCGTCGCCTGCGGCTGGCAGAACGTCATCGGCCTCGCCGCCATCCCGCTCGCCGTGACCCTCGCGGTCTTCCTGCTCGCCGCCAAGGACAGCCCGCACGCCCCGCCGCCCAAGCCGCTCGCAGGCTACCTCGCGCTGCTCCGCATCGCCGACTGCTGGTGGTTCATGTTCTTCTACAGCGTCACCTTCGGCGGCTTCGTCGGCCTGGCCTCCTCGCTGACCATCTACTTCAACGACCAGTACGGCCTCTCCGCCGTCGACGCCGGCTACTGCACCGCCGCCGTGGTCTTCGTCGGCTCCCTCGTCCGCCCCCTCGGCGGCGCCGTCGCCGACCGCGTCGGCGGAGTCCGCGCCCTCATCGCCCTCTATTCCGTTGCCGCCTGCGCCTTCGCCGCCATCGCCACCGGCCTGCCCAGCATCTGGCTCGCCATGCCCGTCTTCGTCGTCGGCATGCTCGCCCTCGGCATGGGCAACGGCTCCGTCTTCCAGCTCGTCCCGCAGCGCTTCAAGCGCGAGATCGGCATCATGACCGGCCTCGTCGGCATGAGCGGCGGGGTCGGCGGCTTCTATCTCGCCTCCAGCCTCGGCGTCGCCAAGCAGCTCACCGGCAGCTACGGCCCCGGCTTCCTCCTCTTCGCCCTGCTCGCCGCCACCGCCCTCGCCTGCATCACCGGCATCGTCCGCCGCCGCTGGCGCACCACCTGGGCCGAGCTCTACGGCGCGGCGCGGGTCTGAGGCAGGAGGAGCATGGACATGAACATGATTGCCCCCCACCGCCCGCATCTCATCCTGGTCGGCAACGGCATGGCCGGCGTCCGCGCCCTGGAAGAGATCATCCAGCGCGCGCCCGACAGCTTCGCCATCACCGTGTTCGGCGCCGAACCGCACGGCAACTACAACCGCATCATGCTCTCCCCGGTGCTCGCCGGCGAGAAGACCTTCGAGGCCATCACCACCCACCCGCATGCCTGGTACAAGGACAACGGCATCGAACTGATCGCCGGCGAGCCGGTCGTCACCATCGACCGCGGCCGGAAAACCGTAACCTCCGCCCTCGGCACCACGCGCCCCTATGACGTGCTGATCCTCGCCACCGGCTCCAACCCGGTCATCATCCCCGTCCCCGGCCACCAGCTCCCCGGCGTCATCGGCTTCCGCGACATCGCCGATGTCGAGACCATGCTCGCCGCCAGCCGCACCCACCGCAACGCCATCGTCATCGGCGGCGGCCTCCTCGGCCTGGAAGCCGCCAACGGCCTCGCCCGCAACGGCATGGGCGTCACCGTCCTGCACCTGATGCCCACACTGATGGAGCGCCAGCTCGACCCCGTCTCCGGCAACCTGCTGAAAGCCGACCTCGAGCGCCGCGGCATCACCGTCATCACCGAGGCCAACACCAAGGCCATCCACGGTACACAGCGCGTCGAGGCCGTGGAGCTCGCCGACGGCCGCATCCTGCCGGCCGATCTGGTGGTCATGGCCGCCGGCATCCGCCCCAACGTCGCGCTGGCCAAGGCGTCGGGCCTCGCCTGCGGCCGCGGCGTGCGGGTCGATGACGCCATGCGCACCAGCGACCCCGCCATCTACGCCGTCGGTGAGTGTGTCGAGCACAACGGCGCCGTCTTCGGCCTGGTCGCGCCGCTCTACGACATGGCCGGCGTGCTGGCCGATCAGGTCACCGGAACGGCCGAAGCGGCCTACCTCCCCTCCGTCACCGGCACGCGGCTGAAGGTCACCGGCATCGACATGTTCTCCGCCGGCGACTTCACCGGCGACGATGACACCGACGACGTGGTGTTCCGCGACGCCGCCCGCGGCGTGCACAAGAAGCTGGTGATCCGCAACGAGAAGCTGATCGGCGCCGTCCTGTACGGCGAGGCGAAGGACAGCGCCTGGTATTTCGACCTGATCCGCACCCAATCCGACATCAGCGAGCTGCGCGACATCCTGCTGTTCGGCCCCGCGTCCGGTCCCGGCGCCCCCGCCGCCGGCCCCGAGGCACTGCCCGACACCGCCGAAATCTGCGGCTGCAACGGCGTCAGCAAGGGCACCATCCTGCAGGCCATCGCCACCCACAAACTGAGCTCGCTCGATCAGGTGCGCGCCCGCACCAAGGCCTCGGCCTCCTGCGGCAGCTGCACCTGCCAGGTCGAGGCGTTGCTCGCCCACGCCCTCGGCGGCAGTTACGACGCCGCCCCCAAGGTCAAGCCGGTCTGCAAGTGCACCGCACTCGGCCACGACGCCGTCCGCCAGGCGATCCGCGCACAGAAGCTGAAGTCGATCCCCGCGGTCATGCGGGCGCTCGACTGGCGGAACCCGGACGGCTGCGCGAGCTGCCGCCCGGCGCTGAACTACTACCTGCTGTGCGAATGGCCCGGCGAGTACGCCGACGACCAGCGCTCCCGCTTCGTCAACGAACGCATGCACGCCAACATCCAGAAGGACGGCACCTACTCGGTCGTGCCGCGCATGTGGGGCGGCGTCACCACCGCGGCCGAACTGCGCGCCATCGCAGACGTGGTGGACAAGTACCAAATCCCCACCGTGAAGGTCACCGGCGGCCAGCGCATCGACCTGCTGGGCGTGCGCAAGGAGCAGCTCCCGGATGTCTGGGCCGACCTGAACGCCGCCGGCATGGTCTCCGGCCACGCCTACGGCAAGGCGCTGCGCACCGTGAAGACCTGCGTCGGCTCGGAATGGTGCCGCTTCGGCACCCAGGACTCCACCGCCATGGGCATCGCGCTGGAGCGGATGACATGGGGCTCCTGGACGCCGCACAAGACCAAGATGGCGGTCTCCGGCTGCCCGCGGAACTGCGCCGAGGCCACCATCAAGGACTTCGGCGTCGTCGCCACCGAAAGCGGCTGGGACATCCACGTCGGCGGCAACGGCGGCATCAAGGTGCGCGTCACCGATCTGCTCGCCAAGGTCACCACGCAGGAGGAGGTGCTCGAGTACGGCGCCGCCTTCATGCAGCTCTACCGCGAGGAAGCCTGGTACCTCGAACGCACCGCGCCATGGGTCGAGCGGGTCGGCATCGACTCCGTCCGCGCCCGCCTGGCCGATGAACCCACCCGCAAGGCCCTGCACCAGCGCTTCCTGGCCAGCCAGCGCCACGCCCAGCAGGACCCGTGGGCGGAACGCGCCGGCGGCGCCGAGGCGCACGAGTTCAAGCCCCTGGCGACGGTGGAGTGATGCGCATGGACGGACATTTCGTCCCCTCCGCCGTCTGGACGGATGTCGGCAGCCTGCACGACATCCCGCGCCTCGGCTCCCGCGTGGTCAGGACGGCGGCGATCGATATCGCGGTGTTCCGCACCTCCGACGACCGCGTGTTCGCCCTGCACGACAGATGCCCCCACAAGGCCGGCAGGCTCTCCCAGGGCATCGTGCACGGCGACTCCGTGACCTGCCCGCTGCACAACTGGGTCATCGGTTTGGCGGATGGACAGGCGAAGGAGCCGGATGAGGGCTGCGCCCGCACCGTCCCCGTCCGCCTGGAAGGCGGCCGCATCCTGCTCGCGGTCGGTGGGGCATGACCGCCGCTCCTGCGGCGGGCAGAGGCGTCCATACCACCTGCCCGTACTGTGGCGTCGGCTGCGGCGTGATCGCCCAGCCGGACGACACGATCAAGGCCGATGCCACGCATCCGGCGAACCGCGGCCGTCTCTGCTCCAAGGGCGCGGCGCTCGCCGCCACGCTCGATGACACCGCGCGCCTGACCGTCCCGACCGTGAATGGGGCACAGGTCACCTGGGAGGAGGCGATCCGCGTCGTTGCCGACAAATTCCGCGACACCATCGCCCCCCACGGTCCGGACAGCGTCGCCTTCTACGTCTCCGGCCAGTGCCTGACCGAGGACTACTACGTCGCCAACAAGCTGATGAAGGGCTTCATCGGCAGCGCCAACATCGACACCAACTCCCGCCTGTGCATGGCCTCCTCGGTCGCCGGCCACGTCCGCGCCTTCGGCGAGGACGTGGTGCCGGGCGTCTATGAGGATTGGGAGGAAGCCGACCTCGTGGTCCTGGTCGGCAGCAACGCCGCCTGGTGCCACCCGGTGCTGCACCAGCGCCTGCTCGCTGCCAGGGCGGCGCGCGGGACGAAGATCGTCGTCATCGATCCCCGCCGCACCGCCACCGCCGAAGCGGCCGACCTCCACCTGCCGATCGCGGCCGGCGCCGACGTCGCGCTGTTCAACGGCCTGCTGGCCTACCTGGCGCAGAACGGCTGCATCGACGGCCCTTGGGTCTCGCGCCACACCGCGGGCTTCGAACAGGCGCTCGCCGCCGCCCGGTCCGATGCCGGCGATGCCGATGCCGGCGATATCGATGCGGTGGCCGACATGTGCGGCATCGACCCCGAGCTGGTCGAGACCTTCTACGATACGTGGGCGCAGACCGAACGGGTGGTGACGGTCTATTCGCAGGGCGTCAACCAGTCCGCCTCCGGCACCGACAAGGTCAACGCCATCATCAACTGCCACCTCGCGTCCGGCCGCATCGGCCGCGAGGGGATGGGGCCGTTCTCCGTCACCGGCCAGCCCAACGCCATGGGCGGGCGGGAGGTCGGCGGCCTCGCCAACCAGCTCGCCGCCCATATGCGCTTCGACGACCCGGAAGCCCGCGCCGCGCTGCAGGCGTTCTGGCGCTCGCCCACGCTGGCGCCCAAGCCCGGCCTGAAGGCCATCGACCTGTTCGATGCCGTGCTGGACGGCCGCATCAAGGCGATCTGGATCATGGCGACCAACCCGGCCGACAGCCTGCCGCGCGCCGGCCGGGTCCGTGCCGCGCTGGAGGCATGCCCCTTCGTCGTCGTCTCCGACTGCTGGCCCACCGACACGACACGGCAAGCGGACGTGCTGCTGCCCGCCGCCGCCTGGGGCGAGAAGGACGGCACCGTCACCAACTCCGAACGCCGCATCTCCCGCCAGCGCCCATTCCGCCCCGCACCCGGCGAGGCTCGGCCCGACTGGTGGCAGCTCGCCGCGGTCGGCCGCGCCATGGGCTGGCCGGATGCCTTCGCGTGGAGCGGCCCCGCCGCGGTGTTCCGCGAGCATGCGGCCCTGAGCGGATACGCCAACGGCCACACCCACCGGGGCCGCCGCGTCTTCGACATCAGCGCGATGGCCGACCTGACCGACGCCGGCTATGACACGATGGCGCCGTTCCGCTGGCCGCTGCCGGCCGGCGCCCCGACCGAGGGCGGGCGGATGTTCGCCCAGGGCAACTTCCCCACCCCGGACGGCCGCGCGCGCTTTGTCCCGGTCACGTACCAGCCTTTGGAGCGATCAGCCGGCGGGCTGCTGCTGAATACCGGCCGGGTGCGCGACCAGTGGCACACCATGACCCGCACCGGCCTCGTGCCGGCGCTGATGGCCCACACCGCCGAACCGTTGCTGGCGATCAATCCGGCCGACGCCGCGGCGCGCGGCATCCGCCAGAACGACCTGGTCCGCCTGGCAACCGACCACGGCGAGACCCTGCTGCGCGCCGACCTGCGCCACGCCCAGCGCTGCGGCGAGGTGTTCGCGCCGATGCACTGGACCGACCGCTTCGCCGCCTCGGGCCCGGTGGACCGGGTGGTCGGCGCCCGAGTCGATCCGGTATCCGGCCAGCCCGAGCTCAAGGCCACGCCGGCCGAGGTCACGCCCGCCGCGGTGCATTTCCACGGCCTGTTGCTGCGCCGAACCGACGGGCCGCTCCCCGACCTCTGCCACTGGGTCCGGGTCCCGGTGCCCGAGGGCCAGCTGTACCGCCTCGCCGGCCTGCAGCCGCTGCCCGCCGGCGACGCCCTCGACCGCTTCGCCGCCGCGCTCCTGATGCTGCCGCGCGCCGCCGAATGGCTGGAAGCCGCCGACCCCAGGCGCGGCGTGCTGCGCATCGCGGGCGTGGTGGACGGCGCGCTGGAGGCGTGCCTGTTCATCGCCCGCGACGCCGCCTCCCTCCCATCGGAAGCCGCCGTCACCGCCATGCTCGGCGCCCCGGTACCCGACACCGCCCGCGCCACCATCCTGGCCGGGCGGATGTACGGCGCCCTGGCGGCCGAGGGGCCCCGGGTCTGCGCCTGCTTCGGCATCACCCGCCACGCAGTCCGCCACGCCATCGTCACCCACCACCTGACCAGCGCGCGGGAGATCGGCGCGCACCTGCGGGCCGGCACCAACTGCGGCTCCTGCATCCCCGAACTCGAGGAGATCCTTCGCGATGTCCGCATTCCCGCGGAATGACGTGATGTCCGCATCCCTGCGGAGTGACGCGATGTCCGCATCCCGGCCGGACGGCCCGCCGCGCGGCCGGGCGACGCTGGTGGGGGCCGGGCCGGGCAGCCCGGACCTGCTGACGCTGCGCGCCGCCCGCGCCATCGGCGAGGCCGACGTGGTGCTGTTCGACGCCCTGATCGATCCCGCGATGCTCGACCTCGCACGTCCCGAGGCCCGCCGCATCGATGTGGGCAAGCGCTGCGGGCGGCATGCGATGAACCAGGCGGCGATCAACGCCCTGATCGTCCGCCTGGCGCGGGCAGGCGCGCATGTCGTGCGCCTGAAGGGCGGCGACCCGTTCGTCTTCGGCCGCGGCGGCGAGGAACTGGACAGCCTGCGCGCCGCCGGCCTGCCGGTGGAGGTCATCCCCGGCGTCACCGCCGCCTGTGCCGCCGCCGCCAGTCTGCAGATCCCGCTGACCCACCGCAACATCGCCCGCTCGGTGCACTTCGTCACCGGCCACGACAGCGACGGCGCCGTACCGGCGCATGACTGGCCGGCGCTCGCCGCCAGCGGCGGCACGATCGTCGCCTACATGGCCGGCCGGACGTTCAGCGCCGTGGCCGCGCACCTGATGGCCGCCGGTTTGCCGGCGGCAACCCCGGTGGTCGAGGTCGAGAACGCCTCCCGCCCCGAGGAACGCCACTGGCGCGGCACGCTGGGCGATATCGGCGCGACGCTGGAGGCAGAGCGGCCGGCCGGCCCGACCCTGGTCGTGGTCGGCGAGATCGTCGGACTGGCCCACCTCGCCGCCGAGGCACTGCGCCGAGCCGCGTGATCGCCTCCTGCCCGGTGGCCGATGGGCGTTGAATGCCGATGGGACCATAGGCGCTGAAAGATGGGTCCACAGGCGCTAAAATGAGCACCGATGGCGGCTGCATCCTGTCATGGTGCGCGAAGGCGGAGCACCCACGACTTTCGCCGGTGCAACACCGCTGGTCGTGGGCCCTGGGCCCATGTCGCCGGATCTGCCCCGGGGAGGCTCCCGGCATGACGGGAATCACTCAGCCTTGGCCGGTTCCGCGGCCGTCAGATCCTCGGGGATGGCGTCGGGCGCCGGCTTGGGCGGGGCAGCGTCCAGCAACAGGTCCTCCCGTCGCGGCAGCTCGCGCAGGTCCCTGAGGCCGAAATGCGCCAGGAAGGCGGGCGTGGTGCCCCATAGCGTCGGCCGCCCGGGGCTTTCCCGTCGGCCATTCGGCGCGATCAGCTCCAGCTCGAGCAGCGAATCGAGCGTCTGCTGGGACAGCGCCGTGCCGCGGATATGCTCGATCTCCGGCCGGGTGACGGGCTGGTGGTAGGCGATGATCGCCAGGGTCTCCATCGCCACGCGGGGCAGCCGGCGCGGCACCTCGATCACCTTGCGCAGCCTGGGGGTAAGGTCGGGCGCTGTGCGGAACATCACGCCGCCCGCGGCCTCCACCAGCTCCACGCCGCGGCCCTCATAGCGGGCGCGCAGCGCGGCCAGCACGGCATCGGCATCGCTGCCGTCCGGCAGCACCCGCGCAAGCGCGCGGGCGGTGACGGGTTCGGCGCTGGAGAAGATCAGCGCCTCGGCAAGGCGCAGCGAGTCCTCATCCGGGTCCCGCGGCGCCAAAGAGGCCGTATCCGCTGGGGCCACATCCTCGGGGGCCGTATGCTCCGGGTCCATGTCCTCGGGGGTCGTATCCTCGGGGGTCGTGTCCTCGGGCTGGTCGCTCATGCGTCCCTATCAGCATCATCTGTTGAACGGCGCAACAAAATTGGCCCGAATACCTCCTCCTGCTGCAGGCGGACCACGCCGTTGCGGGCCATCTCCAGGCTGGCGAGCAGGGTGCTCGACAGCGCCGCCCGCCGCTCGGTCGGGCTGGCCAGATGGCCGGGGATAAACTGCTCCAGCGTCGCCCAGTCGGGGAGGCTGCCGACCATCTCGCCCAGGCGGCGCAGCGCGTCCTGCACGGTCCAGAGCGTTAGCGGGCGCGGCTTGAAGCCGACCGAGCGGGTGCCGCGCCGGATCGCGTCCAGATAGGCGCGGACGAACG